>JAPULF010000455.1 GCA_027295245.1 Planctomycetota bacterium | reverse complement strand
GGATGGTCCGTACGGGGCGCGGGGGGTGGGGGAGATCGGCTTGGTGCCGACGGCCCCGGCGGTGGCGGGGGCGCTGTATGCCTTTGATGGAGTTCGGCGGATGTCGCTTCCGATGAAGGACTCCCCGGCGGCCCAGGCGATTCTCCGACCCGGCGGCGGAAACGGTCGAAAGAAATGAATCCGTTTGTCGATCTGTTCAGATCGCTGGCTCGGCGCGTCGACGAGAAGCGCCGGGTGGTGATCTGCACGGTGGTCGGCGCCCACGGGTCGACGCCGCAGTCGGCCGGTGCGACGATGCTCGTACACGAGGACATGTCGACCGAAGGAACGCTGGGAGGCGGATGTGTCGAGGCTGAAGTCCGCAAGCAGGCCTTCACGCTGTTGCAGCGGAATCAGTCCGAACTCCTCACGTTTCAACTGGACCACGACTACGGCTGGGATGACGGCTTGATCTGCGGCGGCACGATGCGGGTCGCGGTGATGCCCGTCAATGCCCCGGAGGAGTCGCGGCCGTTTCTCGCCGCGGCGGACGCCCTGGAGCGGCGCGAAGCCGCGACCGCCCCGCTACGTGTGAATCATGACGGGCAGTTGGAAGAGTATCGGCTTTCCATCGAGAGGCCGGCGCGGCTGATCATTGCGGGTGCGGGTCACGTGGGGGCCGCGGTGGCGCCGCTGGCGGTGGATTTGGATTTCGAGGTGACGGTCATCGACGATCGGGCGGAGTTTGTGAATGCAGACCGTCTTCCGCCGCCGATTCGGCCCGTGCTCGGCGATATCGAGCGGACCCTTCGGGCCCAACCGATCGACGCCGGCACCTTCGTGGTCATCGTAACGCGGGGGCACAATCGCGACGAGCAGGCACTTCATGCCGTGATCGACAGCGCGGCGGGGTACATCGGCATGATCGGCAGCCGGCGAAAGGTGAAGTTGATCTTCGATGATCTGGTGGCGATGGGGGTGGACCGGGCGAAACTGGAACGTGTCCGCGCGCCGATCGGACTATCGATCGGGGCGGTGACCGTGCCCGAGATCGCGGTCAGTATCATGTCGCAACTGATCGAGGTCCGCCGCCGTGAGAAGCCGACGCGCGTCGAGGGGCCGTTTGCGGTGGCGGCGGGCAAGGCGTCGCC
Organism: Planctomycetota bacterium; assembly: GCA_027295245.1. Classification (GTDB taxonomy): domain Bacteria; phylum Planctomycetota; class Phycisphaerae; order UBA1845; family UTPLA1; genus JAPULF01. The sequence continues at coordinate 3,010 of JAPULF010000455.1, read as the reverse complement.
ATGAACGGTCGTCGGATATTCGCGATGATTCTTGCGGCCGGTCAGAGCCGCCGAATGGGCATGCCCAAGCTATTCCTACAGTATGGCGAGGGGAATATCCTGGAGGCGGTCCTCGACGGGGTGATGGAATCGTCGGTGGACGGTCTGGTGGTGGTCGCAAACAAGAGCATCCAAAAGTTCCTGGCGGGACAGTTGCCGGAGGAGTGTGAGGTCGCGGTCAACGACGACCCGAAGAGTGAAATGCTGGCTTCGGTACAAATCGGCTTTAGACAGATTGAGCAATCATTCGAGCCCGGCGACGAAGACGGTCTGTTGGTCTTGCTGGGCGACCAACCGGAGGTGGGCGCCGGGACGATCACGACGGTCGCGGAGGCCTATCGACTGCCTCGCAACCCGCCGGGGATCCTGATCGCCACCTACCGCGGGCGGCCCGGCCATCCGACGGTTTTTTCGGTCGGGATGCTGCGCGAGGTGATGGATTGGACGGCCGATCGGCGGCTGAACGAACTTGCCGGGCTTCATCCGGACCGCGTTCGGGCGTGCGCGATTACCAGTGCGCCTTGGCCTATCGACGTGAACACGCCGGACGACTACGAGCGGCTGACCGACGAGTCCCGAGGGAGAGGGATATCCGGTTCCGGGTTGTGATTCGCGTAACTATTACTGGCTACTTGGTTTAGGGGGCGTTCACGCCAACACTCCGTCACGGTCATGGCTCTGACAAAACACCTCTTAAATGGTTTGGGCTTGAAAGAGTACCGAATTAGTGCTATATTTCCGCAGGCGATTTGGAACGGACCGTTGCGAGAACGCGGATGTTCATGCTGACGAGAAAGACGGACTACGCGATAATCGCGCTGAGTCATTTGGCCCAGCGCCCCGCCGAGGTTTGCAAGTCGCGGGAGATTGCCGAGAAGTACCGGATGCCGGCGGCATTGTTGACAAATGTCCTCAAGACGCTGGCTCAGAAAGAGTTGATCCGGTCGATCCGCGGGGCGAAGGGCGGATACACCCTCGCGATGCCCGCCGAGCGGATCACGTTGGACGCGATCATCCATGCGATCGAGGGTCCGGTTAAGTTTGTTCAGTGCGCGTTGGACTCGCCCGAAGGTGAATCGTCGTGCGAGTTGACGGATGTTTGCCCGGTGACGATGCCGGTGAAGAAGGTCCATGCGAAGTTGAAGGCTTTTTTGGTTGCCGTGACGTTGTCCGATATCGTGCACGACCCGTCGTACGGCGAGCACGTCGTGCCGATCGGCGTGTTGGCCGCCGATGGCGAACGCTCGGACATCAGCGATTACGGGCATCTTTAGACGGTGAAGGAAACAGCGTTTTTTTGAGAGGAGACGTCGAGATATGGCGGTCAAACTGACTGAACGGGCGGCGCAAGAGGTAAGGACGATCATCGATCAGCAGAAGCTCGAGGCCGACAAGACCTATTTGCGGCTGGGCGTCAAGGGCGGCGGCTGCAGCGGCTTCAGCTACACGCTCGACCTGACCGAGACCTGTAACGAGAGCGACGAGCAGTGGGATATGTGCGGGATCACGGTGATCTGCGACCCCAAAAGCAACATTTACCTCAGCGGCACGGAGTTGGACTTCAAGGACGAGGTAATGGGTCGCGGCTTCGTGTTCAATAACCCGAATGCGTCGCACACTTGTGGCTGCGGAAGCAGCTTTAGCGCGTAATCAAGCCGGAGAGACTGGGCCGTGCCATGGCCTGGCGCGGCGGGAAACAACCCCGATTGCAGGGCGCGGACCCTGCGAGTCGGAGTGCGATATAGAACCAAATCGCACCGATACGGTGCGGATTCCGAATCGCGGAAGGAACAGGGAACTTGTCGACAACGACCAACACGATCGACGAATGGGCAAGCCAGGAATACCAGTACGGCTTCGTGACGGACATCGAGTCCGACAGCGCCCCGCCGGGACTGAACGAGGACATCGTTCGCTTTATTTCGGCGAAGAAGGACGAGCCCGCGTGGCTGACCGAATGGCGGCTCAAGTCCTACCGGCATTGGCTGAAGATGGTAGAGCCCAAGTGGCACAACGTTCGCTATCCGCCGATCGACTATCAAAAGATCATCTACTACTCGGCGCCGAAATCGAAGACGGACGGGCCCAAGAGCCTGGACGAAGTCGATCCCAAGCTGCTGGAGACCTACGAGAAGCTCGGCATTCCGCTGGAAGAGCGGGCCCGACTGGCGGGCGTGGCGGTGGACGCCGTCTTCGACAGCGTATCCGTCGCCACCACGTTCAAGGAGAAACTGTCCGACCTCGGCATCATCTTCTGCCCGTTTTCCGAGGCGGTGAAAGAACATCCTGAACTCGTCAAGAAGTACCTGGGCTCCGTCGTGCCGTACTCGGACAACTTCTTCGCGACGCTGAACTCGGCGGTCTTCAGCGACGGGTCGTTCGTCTACATTCCCAAGGGCGTGCGCTGCCCGATGGAGCTATCGACGTACTTCCGGATCAACGCGGCATCGACCGGCCAGTTCGAGCGGACGCTGATCGTAGCGGATGAAGGCTCGTACGTGAGCTACCTGGAGGGCTGTACGGCCCCGATGCGCGACGAAAACCAGTTGCACGCGGCGGTGGTCGAGCTGGTTGCGTTGGATGACGCGACCATCAAGTACTCGACCGTGCAGAACTGGTATCCCGGCGACAAGAACGGCAAGGGCGGAATCTACAATTTCGTCACAAAGCGGGGCAAGTGCGCCGGGCGTAATTCGCACATTTCCTGGACCCAGGTCGAGACCGGCTCGGCGATCACGTGGAAGTACCCGAGTTGCGTCCTGATCGGCGACAACTCGGTGGGCGAGTTCTATTCGGTGGCCATGACCAACAACTATCAGCAGGCCGACACCGGCACCAAGATGATCCACATCGGCAAGAATACGAAGAGCACGATCGTGTCCAAGGGGATCTCCGCGGCTCACGGTCAAAACACTTATCGAGGTCTGGTCAAGATCGCCCGATCGGCGGAAGGAGCTCGCAACTACACGGT
>JAPULF010000454.1 GCA_027295245.1 Planctomycetota bacterium | reverse complement strand
GGCTCTGGGAGCCGACCGGTCTGGGGGAATTCGACTGGGGCACTGACGGAAAGGTCGCTTGGGAGATCACGCCGACCAAGGGTCCGCGTATTCTGGAAGGCGAAGAAAAGGCCGCGACCCTTCGCTCTTCGACGTTTCATTACGAGCTGGAGTGGCCAAGGCTCTATAAGAAGATAGTCTGCAAGGGCGTCAAGAAAGTCGAAGAACAAAAATTCTATGCCATCGTCATGACACCGCACGTAGGCACGCCTGAAACCCTTTACTTCGACAGCGAGACTAAACTCCTGGTGACTCGGGAGACAACCGTGGTCTCCCCAAGCGGGGAATTCCTGGTCGCGGTGGCCTACGACGACTACAAGAAAGTGGACGGCGTGCTCTTGCCACACACCTTCGCCCAGCGGTCGGTTTCGAGCGACATGATCTACAGTTTCAAAAAAGTGGAACACAACGTGGACATTCCCGAAAGGCGCTTTGAGATTCCGGACGTAATCAAGGTGTCGCTCGAGAGACGGAAAAAGGAAAATTCCAAGGCCGAACCCTCCGCCCCCGCGGGCGACCGGCCGTAACCCTGCGAAATGGCCGCGGGCCTTTGGGCCGCGGGTCAATCGAATCACGATTGCACACATGGAAACGCGCCAACAACTTCGACAGCACCTCTTTGAAACACTGATCCCGACGCCTGCAAGCGCCTGGCCGGCCGACGGCGCGGATCTTCTCGAACTGGGCCTCGACTCGCTTCGCGTCATGCAGCTTCTTGTCTTCGTTGAGGAACGGCTCGGCGTCAACCTGCCCGATCACGAAGTCACGCCCGAGAGAATCGGATCTGTGAACGCCCTGGTCGAATGGATCGACGCGAGCGCCCGGGCCTGACGCCCGACCACGCGGTCATTCTGCCCATGCCCGAATCGCTGTACAAGCTCCTTCAAGACGCGGCCACGAAACACGGCGGTCGCATCGCGCTCGTCGCGGGCGACCATTCGATGACCTACGCCGAACTCCTGTACGCCTCCGACCGGGCCGCGGCATACTTAGCCGGTCACGGCGCCCGGCCGGGCCGTCGGGTCGCGTTTTGCTTCCGAAAATCCACCGATGCGATCGTGGCCCTCTTCGGGCTGATCCGCACCGGGGCGACGTACGTTCCACTCGACCCTGCCTGGCCGGTCGAGCGAATTCGAACCCTGTGCCGGGACGCGGAAATCTCGCTGTGGACCGGCACGGATCCACCACCGGCCGTTCCAGGGATCGTTGCGTCGGTCACATCGAAAACAAAAAGCGAAGGCGGCGCTTCTCTGGATTCGGCGGCCGAAATAGAGCCCGACGGCGCCCCGCCACAACGCCCGCCGGACGGCGTGACGAACATTCTCTATACCTCGGGCTCGACGGGGCAACCCAAGGGCGTGGAAATCACCGAGCGTAGCCTGCTGCATTTTTCGCAATGGGTGGTGGCGACGTTCGGGCTGACGGCGGAGGATCGGGTCGCCAATCACGCCCCGTACAACTTCGATCTGTCGACACTCGATATCTTCGCGGCGGTTCGGGCCGGGGCGACGATGTACCCGGTGCCGGAGCGCGTCAAGATGTTCCCGTATCAACTCGCGGAGTTCATCGCCGAGAAGAAGATCACAACGTGGTACTCGGTGCCGTCGGCGCTGATCATGCTCCAGCTTCGCGGACGACTCGAGGTCCACGATCTTTCCGAACTTCGACACGTGATCTTCGCGGGCGAGGTGATGCCGAAGTCCGCGCTGCAGGGCTTGGCCCGCCGCCTGCCGAACGCCGCGTTTACAAACCTCTACGGTCCGACTGAAACCAACGTCTGTACGTGGCACCGGATCGAGGAGCGCGATCTGACGTCAGACGAACCGATCCCCATCGGGCGTCCGATCGACGATACGCGGGTCTGGATCGTCGGGGAGGACGGGGCCGAGGTCGGAAACGGTGATTCGGGCGAACTGCTGGTCGCCGGCCCGACATTGACAGCGGGTTATTTCGGGGACGGCTCTTCCACCGACCACCGCCTCATCCCGGCCCCGGACGGGAGGGGCCGGGCCTATCGAACGGGTGATCGCGTCTCACGCGGGAACGACGGCGTGTTGATGTTTCACGGTCGGCTCGATCGGATGATCAAGTGCCGCGGCCACCGCATAGAACCCGGTGAGATCGAGGCGGTGCTGTGCCGCCATCCGAACGTCAAGGAGGCGGCAGTCATACCGATTCCCGACCCTGTCTTCGGAAACCGAATCCGTGCGTGCGTCGCCGCGCATGACGACCGGTCGATTCAGGAACCGGAACTGGCGAGTCTCTGCCGAAACGAGTTGCCGTCCTGCATGCTGCCCGACGAATGGAGACTCGTTGATCGGTTGCCTCGGACGGATCGCGGCAAAGTCGACTACGCACGATTGGCGGCAGCCGAAACGCCCAACTCGCCAGACGGCACCGAACGTGTTCGTGTCGGCCAATCTCCGGCCGACGGCGATTAGACACACACACCCTACGGTCGCAGTTCGGCTCCGGCTATCGCGGTCGCTTTGTGGCACTGGCCATCGGCTTCTTGGGCTTGTCTTGCGTGGGCTCGGGGTAATAGTCATCGTCATCGTCGTCGTCGTCGCCGGACGGGATATCGGGGTCAGAGAGCACGTCTTCCGGTCCCTTGTACGACCCGGCAACACCTCCCGCAGTCCATGCCTCTTGCTGCCCGCAGGACTCGCAAACGATTTTTTTGCCGCCGGCAGTCAAATCCTTGTATTCCGAGAACGGAATGGTCCAACTGTTCTGGCAAGCCGAACACATTACCAAAGTCGGCTCGTTGCCAGCGTCGGAGTCGTCAGCCTTTTCTCCGCCGCTTCTCACGATGAAGAGGATCCCTGCGACGAGTAGCAAGACGACGGTAGCGGCGATGAGTACGTAGTTTCGGTTCATGAAGCACCTTCCTTTGAGAACTTGGACGCCCCTGACGGATCATAGTTCCCGCGATTTTCAGGGGCTCGGAGACTCGATTTCCTGCCCGATATCCTACCCTGCCGCCGAAAAATCGGAAAGACCGTCTGGCCGGCACGCAGGTGAACAAGGTCGCGATGAGCCGTCTCCGAGACAAATCGCAGGGGCTCGGCCTCCAAACCTCATTTTTTGTCTTTCTTATCGTTTCCGCCCAAAAGGCCGCCGAGAACGTCCTTCACCGCGTCCTTGGGCCTTTCGAGGGCCTTGCCGACATCGGCCCCGCCGAGCAGCTTGTCACCCGCCAGACCGCCGATTCGGCTCGCCAATTGCTCCTTCCCGGCCCGGACCAGGGCTTTCTTCATATCCAGAGCTACGGACCTTTCGTCGCGGCGCCGCTCCTGGCCGTCGCCGACATGATCAATTCCTTTGCGTTCGAACGGATCGTCATCATCGAGCGTCGCGGGTTCGGTTGTCGCCGTTGCGGCTACGACCTCCAGGGCCAGACCGAGCCGCGCTGCCCGGAATGTGGAACGCAATTCGACCCGGACGAAAGGGCCCGCATCCAGGCACGCATCGGATCGGCCCAACCCCCGCGGCGACGCCTCGCATGGATCGTCGTGCTCATCAATGCGGCCCTGCTGCTGGCGACGGGAATGCTGGTATATCGAACCAGCCAGGCGGCGCGGAAGCGCATTCCCACAACGGCTCCGGCCGCGACGGCGCCAACCGTTGACGGGAACGCGCAGGCGCCGTCGGAAGACCTATCGACAACGCATCAACTGGATATGGTCGGCACTATCACAGCGGGTATGATGCAGGCAACCATGACCGCCGCCTGAGCCGCCTCGATCGCCTCCGCCGCGGCCTTGCCCATGAGTTCTCCGTTGGTGATTTGTTCAATGCGCTTTTTGCGCCGCTTGAGTTCCTTCTTGTCGAAGGGAATGCCCAGCAGGTTGGCGCCCTTGGCCAGCGAAATCAGGATGCCCGTTCGGGCGTCGACCCGCGGGCCGTCGTTGAAAATCGCCTTGCGCATGCGTTCGATCATCCGGCGGTCGGGCTGGGGATGGATTTCCGGCTAGACGGTGCGGTTGAAGCTCAGCAGCACCTTG
>JAPULF010000453.1 GCA_027295245.1 Planctomycetota bacterium | reverse complement strand
TTCACGCTATCCATGAACAACAGCCCGGGCCGCGTCCTCAGCGGTGTCGCCTTCCACGACGTCGATTACCACAGTGGCGAGCCCTTCAACGGCGCCGACTGGCCCTCGACCGTGGGATCGAGCAGCATCATCTGGCAAACCCAGCAGACATTCGCCCAAAACCCTAATGCCAACGCCATTCGCTGGGGCACTTTGTACAATTTCCGATTTGACGCCAACGCAACCCCCGAGTTCGGTACGGCAACGCTAGGTCTCTTCAAACCCGGTTCGCCCGGTTCGGTGGGGTTAACTGTGCTGCTTCCGAGTGCTTCCGATCCCGATCCGGTGCCCGCGGCGCCCGAAAGCGTCGCCGCCGTCAACAACAATTCCTGCGACGAGATTGACGTATCATGGGACAGTGCGGTCGGCGCCACCGGCATCGAAGTGTATCGCAATTCCGTGGACGACAGTGGAACCGCCGCCTTGATAGACACCCTGGGCGGCGCCGCCACGGGCTATGTCGATACGTTTGTCGGCGAGAACGGCAGCACGTGGTTCTATTGGGTCAAGGCCTGCAACGGCAACGGTTGCGGCGATTTCAGCAGTCCTTCGACCTCCGCGACCTTGCAGGTCAAGGGTGACTTCGAGCCCAACGGAATCTTTGACGGGCGAGACATCAACGGTTTCGCCGCGGCCGCAATCGCCGGCGATGCCTGCGCCGATCTGGCCGCTCCGTTCGGCACGATTGACAATGCGGATACGACTGCTATGGCGGGCCTGCTGGTGCCGTAGCCCCGCCGGGTCACCGGGCCCGGAGCATAGAACACCACACAACCAGGCCGGGCGTTTTGCCCGGCCTGTTCTTTGTCGGATTCCGTATGCGCTGGTCGACCACGAGGCGATAGATCTTGGCGGCCGCTGCCGTTGTTTCGGCGGGTCAACCGAGTATGGACTATTTCTTCTTGCCCAGACCGAGCAAGGCGCAGCTCAGTCACCATCCCGCCAAGCCTTCGACTAGCGCAAGCGCTCCCAGAACGGGAACCGCCACCCGGACCCATCCTTCCATCCCGGCGACGAATGGAAGCGCGATGATGGCCGCGCCCGCGACCACATAGCCGATCCGCATGGGTGTGCCGATGTTGGGGACGATTTTCATGGTAGACTCCTCTCGGCAGTTGCCGTTTGCTCGCCCATTATACAAGCCGAGCCGCGACTCGGCCGGAATCGATTTGGATTCAAGGAGAATGCCACACCGGCGCGAGCGGCCGGGTGCAAGTAGGCTGACGCGAATTCGGCCATCGTCGAGCCCCACCCGATCAGGACCTCGCCGGCAGCACCGGAAACCCCTTTCTGCGTGAGTTGCGCCGCCCGGTGCCTGTCGCCGGGTGCGTCCTGGCGGCCCGCGACTGCCCGATCGAACCGACCCCTGAGCCGCGCCGTTGAATCCAGCTCTTTTCGAGATCCATTGTTCGGTTGTGTTTTTTTGGGGCGGAATCTGCGTCTCCGCGAATGGGAGCGATTACAGGCAGTATTTTCGCCGAAACAGACATCCTGGCCGACGCCGAGCCGCCGAAGAAAAGCCGGATTATTGGACCGGTGGGTAACCCTAAAGCACGTGAAGCGGTGGCCCGATTTGTTCAACGCGGGCATGTTTCCAAACGGTATACAGGGTCCGCGCCGAATTCGGTCGGGGAATCCCGACGCCGTCCCGAATGCCTCGGGACTTTGGAGTCAGCCGGAGTGCTTGAAGCGGCTTCACAAACAGATTCGATTCAGGCGGCGCTGAAAGCCCTTTTCGCGAAGGCCAAGCTCCCGACCAGCCCCGTACTGGCGGCCCGGATCCTGGAACTGGCGGACAATCCGTCCTCCACGGTTGACGAGTTCGCAGAACTCATCCGGCTGGATCCGATCCTGTCCGCCCGGCTGCTCAAGTTGGCCAACTCCTCGCACAGCGTCCAGCGGAGCGAGGTGACGACCATACAGCGGGCCGTGATCCTGCTCGGCATCAATCGCGTCCGAACTCTGGGCCTGAGTTTCCAGCTGATCGCACATCTGGACAAGCTCGGAAAGTATCCGTTCGACATGCAAGCCTACTGGCAACACTCTTTGCTGCGAGGCTCCCTCGCACGAAAATTCGCGGAAGTGATCGCTCCGTCGTGCGCCGAAGAAGCCTTTCTCGTCGGGCTTCTGCAGGACTGCGGTATTCTGGTTCTCGTTCAACTGCTGGGCTTGGAATACGCCGAATTTGTTCGATCCTTCAACGGCTCGCGGACCGCCTTCTACGAAGCGGAGAAAGAGAGATTCAGATTTGACCACGTTCAGACCGTGGCGGCATTGGCACGCGAGTGGAAACTCCCGGAGGCGATCGTCGGACCGCTCGAAGTCCATCACACCAAGCCCGAGCTGTCCTCGGATTCTACGGATCTCGACCTCCTTTCGGGGATCGGCTACTTGGTCGGGTCGATCGGCCTGGCGGACGGCGTCGTGGACGATCCCGGGTTGGCTGAGTATGCGGCGACCGGTTTGGGTCTGGACGAAGAGTTACTCGGAAACTGCATCCAGCGGGCCGGTGAGGCATACTCCGAAATTGGACGGTTGCTTCAGGAGACCCTTCCCGACGATCTCGACGTCACGGATCTACTCAGCAGGGCGAACACTTGCCTGAACAGCGCGGCCCGAGAGGCGGAGCGGCGCGCCGATGTCGTCAAGGCGGAACGAGATGATTACGCCCAGCAGCAGGTTCATTTGCAGAACGCCCTGGGCGAGTACAGGGAGCGGGCCGCCCGCGATCCACTCACGGGAATCCTGAATCGCGGCGCACTGGTCGAGGCCGCTCGCGAGCAGCTACGGCATGCCAGGGAGCACAATCGGTCGATCACCGTGCTCTTCCTGGACATCGACAACTTCAAGTCTCTGAACGACCGGTTCGGTCATCAAGCCGGTGACAATGTGCTCATCGGCTTGGCCGAGGCGATCGTGCCTGTCATCAGGAATTCGGGCATCCTCGGCCGCTATGGCGGAGAGGAATTCGTTGCAATCGTGGGGGGGCTTCTCGAGGCCGAAGCCCGGCGATTCGCCGAGGAAGTGGTCGATACGTTTCGGCGGACCGAGTGGCCGGGCCTTGGGCTCCCCGGTCCCGTCACCTGCAGCCTTGGCGCCGTGTGGGGAATCCCCGGCCCGGACGACTGCGCCGAAGGCCTGTTCTCCGCAGCAGATGAACTGATGTACCAAGCCAAACGGGCCGGCACGGACCGCGCGGTTTTTCGCTCGCTTTCCGACCCGCGGCACAAAGCGCAATCGTCGGCCGCGGCGGACGCGCTGGTCACCGCCGTCAACCGCCAAGACATGGCGGAGTCTTCCGTCGTTCCCGAGGACTACATTCGAATCGCGAAGGAACTTAGTCTACGGACGCCCAGTCGCTTTTCGACAAACCGAAAACAGAAGCGAAAGCCGCTCATCGCGCCGTGCAAATTAGCGACCTTCACCGGCGCGAACTTCGGGTTGTCCCACGAGGTC
>JAPULF010000452.1 GCA_027295245.1 Planctomycetota bacterium | reverse complement strand
ATCTGCCCGAAGTATGGCGCGCGATTCTCCAAAAAAAACGTTTACGGTCGGACTGCACCCGTAAAGTTAGGTATGGCAACAAGTTACAACACATGTGTCCTGCAAGACACGCCCCGCTCTCAGCCAAAAAAGACTGCCCACCGCCGACGGGCGGAGGCCCGGCAGATCGAACGCGACCGGCGGCAAACGGCGGGCCGCCCACCTCCGATTCACGAATCCAATAGAGACGCTTTTATCCGAGACCTGATAGCGCCGGTCGCCGCAACCTATGCCACCGCCGAGCGTTCCTCTTCGAATCGGACGCTGACGCGTTTCGAGACGCCGGCCTCCTGCATGGTGATGCCGTACATCACGTCGGCGACGCTCATGGTGCGCTTGGAATGGGTGATGACGATGAATTGTGAATGCTTGGCGAATTCCTCGAGTACGTGGTTGAAGCGGAGGTTGTTGGCTTCGTCCAGGGCCGCGTCTACCTCGTCCATCAGGACGAACGGTGACGGGCGGCTTCGCATGACCGCCAGCAACAGCGCGATGGCCGTGAGGGTCTTTTCTCCGCCGCTGAGCAGGCTGATGCTCTGCGGTTCCTTTCCGGGCGGGCGGGCCGTGATGTCGATGCCGCACTCCAGGACGTCGTCGGGATCCTGCAAGATCAGTTCCGCCTTGCCGCCGCCGAACAGCTTCTTGAACAGGGCCGCGAAGTGTTGCTGCACCGCGGTGAATGTTTCGAGGAACCGCTTCTTGGATTCATCGTTGAGCTTCTCGATCAGGGTGACCAGTTGCTTTTCGCTTTCGCGAAGATCGGTGAGTTGGGTGTTCAGGAACTCCGCCCGGGTCGCCAACTCCTCCTGCTCCGTGATGGCGTCGAGGTTGACATTGCCCAGCCGGTCTATCTTGCCCCGCAGCTCGTCGATCTCGGCCTCGACCGCGGGCCAGTCTTCGCCTTCGTCGGGCTTGTAGGTCTCGTATTGCGACTCCAGGTCGACCGAGAGTTCGTCCGCAACGCGCTCGACCAGATCCTCCTGACGCACGCGGATCTCCTGGAGCTTGATCTGCCGCCCGTGAACCTCCCCGTCCACCGATTCGACTTCGCCGCGAAGCCGGCGCATGTCGTTGCCGCACTGATCGACCGTCCGGCGCTGTTCGTCGCGCTCCGACCTCAGTCGGGTGTCTTTTTCGGTCAAGGCCTCCCGCTCGCCGGAGAGCTGCGACAAGGTTGCTCTTGCCTGTTCTATCTGGCGATTTGACTGGTCTATTCGATCCTGCGACTCGATGACGTCCCGGTTGGCCCGATCTCGCTCGGCCTCGAGCTGCACGCGCGAACCCTCCAACTCGCGGATCGTCTCGGCCACCGCCGACCGCCGCTCCGCCAATTCGCCCGCCTGGACCCGCAGCGACGTGATCTCCTCCGCCGCGGACTCGCGCTTCTGCTTCAACGCCTCGAGGGCGGTCTGCAATTCCGCGACCATCCGCTCGCTCTCGCTGCTTCGACGCTCGAGTTCCGTCAGGGTCTGACGATCGGCATCTTCCTTCCTCTTGATTTCGGCCAGCCTGTCCACGATCACCGAGACCTCGGACGCAATGATCGGCCGCTCGTCGCTGAGGCGCTTGACCACGTCCTCGAACGCCGAGAGCCGGGCCTCCGCCTCGGCACGCTGCTTCTGCGTTTCGTGCATCGCGTCACGCAGTTCCTGTTGCACCGTTTCGAGATGGCCCGACTCCGACTCGCTCTCCTGTCTTTGACGGGCAAGGTCCGCAATGCGGGCATCCACCTCCACGAGGTTTTTCGACAGTTCGCGGAGTTCGCTGCGCCGGCTGATCATGCCGCTACCCGAACCCAGCGAGCCCATGCCCAACCGACCGCCGGGCGACCACACCACCCCGTCCGTGGTCACGAATCGGGCCGAGGGATCGATCTCCGACATCGTTCGGGCGCTCTCAACCGACTCGACCACGAATGTTCGCCCCAGCAGGTGCCTCGCCAATCGTTCGCAGTCCGCGGGATACTGAACCCAATCGATCAGCTTGGCGATAAACCCCTCCTGTTCGGCGAGGTCCGGACCACCCACCATCGGCGGCACACGATCTAGACAAAATGCCTCAACCCGCCCCCCCAGTTCCGTCATTCTTTCGGAGTCCGCCAGGAGCCGGTCTTGCGAATCCACGATCAGGCACTTGGCGTGTTCGCCAAGCACGGCCTCGACGATGCTCGCGTGTGCCAACTCGGCGTCGAACAATTCACCCAGGGCGCCGCGAACGTAGCCGAACGTGCTTCCCGATTCGTCCGCGTCGCGCCGGGCCAGCAACTCGCGGGCCCCCGACAGCAAGCCCTCGTGCTTCCGGTCCATTTCCTCCAAAAGCTGACGCCGGCTTTCCAGCCCGCCGCGATACTCCTTGGCCGCGGCATGCTGATCCCCGAGCCGGGCCCGCTGCTCGGCCACGGCCGACAAGCGCGACTGCGTGTCCTCGATCTTTTGACGCTGATCGCCCAGCAGTTCATCGATCGACGTAAGGCGCGTCTGCAATTGCTGTTGGCCGGCCATCGACTCGGCCAGCTCTTGCGCGATCGACGCGTCGCGGGCGTCCAGCTTGGCCTTCTCCGCAGTCAGCGACTCGTTCTGTACGTTGACGGTTTGTATCTCGTTCCTGAGCTGGCTGGTGCGCCGGAGCAGATCGATGATGCCGCTCTTTTCGTCTTCCAGCCTTCGCTGACCGTCGTGCAAC
>JAPULF010000451.1 GCA_027295245.1 Planctomycetota bacterium | reverse complement strand
AGGTTGATCATCACGTTCAGCCGCGCCGCCTCCAGGGCGGCATGGGCCATGATCGCCGCCACGCCGGCATCCGACGCGCAGTTCTTCTTCGAACGATCCAGCCCCGTTCGAGCCATTTTCATGACTTCATAGGCCCTGGCCATCGTCTCCAACGGAACCTCGGTCGCTCCGATCTGCGCCGCCTCCTTGCGGGCGCCCTTTTCAGGATTCTCGTCCGGCAGTTTCCACGCCGCCATCACCTTGTTGAATGCCTCGGAGTCCTCGGCCGCCAAGGCATTCAGCTTTCCCAACAGGGTGTCGGCCGGTTCGATCGAGTCGTGCAGCGGACCCGGCGTCCCGTCCTTCTTGTCGTTCAACCGCCCCACCATGCCGCACAATGCCGCCCCCAGGGCCCCCGCAAACGCGCTGGCACTCCCGCCCCCCGGCGTTGCCTTGCGCGACGACAGTTCCTCGAGAAATCCGGTCGTGGTTTCGCGCTCCAACAACGCTGACTCGATGATCTGCGCCGGATCCCAGTTTTCTATCTGCAGGTAATACTCCGCCGTCGCGCTGATAGCCGATAACGGCGCCAGACCGACCACCTCGCTACTGGTGACATTCACGCCGTACCGCGCGGCCTCGCGTCGGACGGCCTCGAACACGCGAAACGGCGGCGTCTTCTCCGGATTCGTCAGGTTCATGGACACCTGAACGCAATTGCGTTCCTTGATCGCGAACCCCGCGGCCTTGCAAAACGCATACCCCCCGCTCGATGCCCGAATCCCCTTGGCAATACTCTTCGCGATGTCGTTGTTGTCCGTGTCGAGATAGATGTTGTACGCGATCAGAAAGTCCCGGGCCCCCACCGCCGTGCAACCCGCCGTCGGGTGAACCTTCCTCGGGCCGAAATCCGGCGTCTTCAGCGGCCCGGACCCGATCTCGTCTCGCATCTGTTCGAATCCCTTGCCGCGGACCTTCGAGAGGTTTTGTCGAATCGGATCGGTGGCCGCGTATTCGTAGAGGAAAGTCGGAATCTCCAGCTTCCCGGATATTTCCTTCGCGACGCGCTCGGCCAACGCAACGCATTCGTCCATCGTCACACCCTGTACCGGAATGAAGGGCACCACGTCGGTAGCCCCCATCCGTTTGTGCTCGCCTTCGTGCTGGTTGAGGTCGATCAATTCGCACGCCTTGCCGCAGGCCGCCACCGCCGCCTTTGCGCACGATTCCGGCGATCCGATAAAGGTCACCACCGCCCGATTGTGGTCGCCGTCCATCTCCTTGCTCAGCAGTGTCGTCCCCGCCACCGCCGTGATTTCATCACAGATCTGATCCACAACCTCGGGCCGCCGGCCCTCGCTGAAATTCGGAACGCATTCGACGATGCGGGCCATGATGTCCGTCCTCCTGTCGCCTCGAGCTGCCTTTCGACCCGTATACATCACACGGATTCAAACATCTCAACCGCACGATGCGTACAATTCCGATCCGGCGCGATCGCGGCTGACCGGGAATGATACCCGTTCTGAATCCGCGGTGGGCCATGGGACCGAGTCCGATGAAATCCAACGCTGCCTCGTTCGAATCGCCGTCCACCCCGGTCGAATCCCCGGCGTGGCACGAGGTCGTCGCCGCCCCGTGGGTCGGAATATGGCAGCCGCGACGAACCGCCGCGATTCTGGCGGCGGCCACGCGCCCGGCCTTTTGGGCGAGTTACGCGGTCGGCGCAACTGCACTGGCCGTCATCGTGCTGACGCTGACAATGTGGGACGCATCCGTCAGGGACTACTCGGCCTCCAAAGCGGTGGACGCGTCCGCCCTGACCGGCGGGTCCCTGGTTCAAGTCTGGCGCGAATGGCATGCACAATCAGTTGTAGGCACCGCGGAGTGGATATTGTTCCTGGTTTACGCGCTCCTGCCGATCGTCATGGGGCTCGGCGCATGGCTGTTCCTGCCGAGCGTACACTGCGGCGGGCGGATCCGTGATTCTCTGGGTCGCGCATTTCGGGCCATGACCGCCGGTCTTGGACTCTTCGTCATCTTGTTGTTTCCGTTCTACACCTGGATCGTACTCTTAAAGAATATGGCTGAGCTGGGCGGGTTCCCTGGCAGGGGATTCGTCATCGGAACGGTGATCGCGATTCTCGCAACCGCTTGCCTGTTCGTCACATGGCTGAGTCGCGCCGTCCGGGGAGTGGTACGTATGGCGTCGCCGCCATCGTTGCCCCCGCGCTGTGAAGACTGCGGCTACGACCTTTCGCACATTCCGGGCGACAGCCTCTGTTCGGAATGCGGACTACACGTCGATGAGTCATTAACCCCGAACCGGAGGCGCCCCGGCGCCGCCTGGCAGCGTGGCCGGAGTCCCGGAAGTTGGCTGGCGACTTCGATCGCAGTCTTGTTTCGGCCTGCGCGATTCTACGCGGCATTGAGGATGCGCGAGCATGACGATCTCTCTCACCGGTTCGCCGTTTTTCATTATCTGAGCATCGCCGCGGGCGCATTCTCGACCACACTCGTCATTGCGATATGCGAGCAAATACCGATCGAGGCGATCATCGCCCTACCTTCTTTTTCTACGTTTTTCGTTCCGTTGGTTTGCTGGGCCACCCACAGATTGATAGGCTCCGTCGTGACATCGTGGTGGGTATCTCGCGACCGTCTTCCCGACGTAAGATGGGCCGCAACGGTGATCGTCTTCGAGGCGACCTACCTATGGATCCCTTGCGGATTCGTGGCCCTCTTTGCCGGATCCTTGGCCGCGTTCGGTCCGTGGCTGACGCAACTCTCGATTCGGTCGCCGCTGCCGGGCACTAATGTGGAACTGGCTGTCATCCTGCTCGGCTGCACCGCCATCTGTCTGGGTTGGTTTTGGCGCTACCGGTCGGCGATCCGCTCCATCCGCTGGAGCAACTTCTGAACTTTGAGATTCTTTGGGGACCCTTGCAGACACCGAGAGGCGCGGTATAGTGCTGGGTTCTGCATAGTTGGTGCCAATCGCGCCGAAACAAGGAGTTTCATCCCATGATGAAGTGGCTTCGAAAGCACACCAAGAA
>JAPULF010000450.1 GCA_027295245.1 Planctomycetota bacterium | reverse complement strand
AATCGGCCTCGCACTCGTCGGGAATGCCGTCGCCGTAGAGATCGGTACTCGAACCGTCGGCGATGTCCTTGTCGTCGGGAATATTGTTGTTGTTGCAATCCGGCTCGCACTCGTCGGGAATGCCGTTTGCGTTGAGATCCTGGCTGCCACCGCCCGAGATGTCTTGGTCGTCCAGGATCTGATTGTCATTGCAATCCTCGCAGACATCCGGGACCCCGTTGCCGTTCAGGTCCGCGGCCCCGCCGAAGAGAATATCGACCCCGTCATATACGCCGTTCGAATTGCAATCTCTGATCGCGCAAACCGAGTCCGACCTCGATTCGATGTACGATGCCATGTTCTGCACGATCGTCGTATGAAAGCGGGAATCGCGATTGGCATTTCCCCCGCTCCAGGTCTGCCCGCAGTAACTCATGATCGTCCCGCGCTGGGGCGTCGTCTGGGGATCCTGGCACGTGTCGATGAAGTTGGGCGAGGCGTGCGTGTGACCGGTCCCGAAGTTGTGAGCGAGTTCGTGGGCCGTGACGGTGATATCGTAGGTGTACGGACTGGGCTGGGTCGGATCGGGAAAGAAGCCCATCGCGTATCCGACCACGGAATACGCCGACGAGGTACACAGTTGGCTCAGGTATGCCTGGCCGCCGAACGGATAATCCCGCCGGCCCGACAACAATTGGGCCGCGCCGCGCTCCACGAAATCCATGTTGTCGTTCCAGTAGGTCCGGAACTCGTTCAACGGAGACGGGTCGACATCATTGAACAGGTCATCGGGATCGTCCCAGATCCGCACGAAGACCAGCTCCACGCGAACATTGACATCGCGGGCGAAAATGGCGCTGACCTGCCCGTACATTTCTACCAGATACGTCGCCGCGGCATCCACGTCGCCAAAGAGACTGAAGAACTCATAGTCCGTTTCAACGGCCAGCCGGATCATCCTCTGTCCCAGGACCGGATCCACCGACCGGGGCCTGGGCGGGCCCGCAATCGGGACTCCGTGGGAGCCCTCGCCGTTTAGAGAAACCAAGCCGCACATCGGAGCCGCCGGGGCATACGCCGCCCCCCCCGTCGCCTCGAAAACGGTGAACCGCCCGGGTCCGGTGGGAAGACCATCGCGGCCCATCGAAGATATCTGATGTCGGGCGGCGCCCGATCCGAGATCGACGTAGCCGGTGGCGTGATTGTCACTGAGCGCGAAGAATACGTGAGAACCCGGCTTTCCCGAGACCCGACCGACGTACAAATCGATTCGGGAAGCATCGAAATCGAGCGGCACGTCCGGCGCACCCTTCCGACCGAGCACGAAGCGCGTGCTCGGCCCGGTGACGGCAAAGGGTTCAATTTCGAGATTCACGTCATGATCGGCGCCCAACGGAAATCGCGTAATCAACAATCGCTTCCGACCGCGCACCGCCGATCGGATCGCTTGCCGATCCCAGGCAACCGTTACGTGCGAATCAGAACTATCATGCGTCTTCGTAAAGTACGCACCGGCGGGAACCACACTCTCAGAATCAACCCGGGCGCGGCGTCGATCGGATGCTGCAAGTTCCTCGAAACCGTAGGCCCCCGTGGCCAGCACCGCCGTGAGGGTCAGAACGAATGCCGGCACGTGAAGCGCGAGTCTCATGCCCGGTCTACTGGATATGCAAGCAAGGTCGATCACGTCCACTCCTAACGTGATTTCAGGAGCAGCGAGTATAACACTCGGCTGCCATCCGATCCAAATTACCTTCTTTCGGGCGGGTCCGGCTATGAAGAGACGTCCCCGCTGCCAATCAACCAGAGCCGATTCTTCCCGGCCTGCTTGGCTTGCAGTAGCGCGGTGTCGGCGGCCTCGATCAACTGCTCGGCGGTCCGGCCCTGCCACGGGAACTGGGCCAACCCGCCGCTGAGCGTCAGGCACCCGGTGGCCTCCGGTCCCAGTCGCGTAAACGTGTGCTTCTTGATCTCCTCGCGAAATCGCTCGACGACCCGGATGACTTCTTTCGGGTGATGGGATCCCACGGTCCGCGGCCCTTCGGCGTCCCAAAAGACCACCACGAACTCGTCGCCTCCGTAGCGGGCCACGAGGTCCTGTTCGCGACTGCATTGAATGAACAGGCGGCCGATATCGCGAAGAATCTGGTCGCCGGCGTCGTGACCGTACCGATCGTTATATCGCTTGAAGTCGTCGATATCGAAAACCAGGACGGTCACGGTGGATCGGTTTTTCTCGGCGATCGACAGGGTCTCCTCGAGAAACGCCATCAACCTCCGACGGTTGGGCAATTGTGTCAGGTCGTCGGTGTGTGCCATCTCGCGCCAACCGCGGGCCTGGGCCGCACTTTCGAGCAGGCGTCCCAGCAACACGCCGTAGCCCCGCAATTTGACCGTGTCCTCGTGACTGAATCCGCCCGAACGACTCTTGCCGATCCGTAACTGCCCGACCCGCTGCTCTCCTCGACGGATCGGCTCGACGAGCGTCGCGCCGGAACGGCCCTCTTCGCCGCGGCCCACGCGCCCGGTCATGCCGTCCACCAGAATCGTGGCGCTCTCGGCATTGACCGCGCAGCACACCAGGCCGGCCATCTTGTCAAGCAGACCGGGCGTCACTTCGCCCAGGTGCGGGTACAAATCCGCCAACCGCGCGAGTTCCTCCGCCGAAGGCGCCGGCACCACCTCGGGCGCCTCGATCCAACGTCGCTGAGTCGATTTCGCGGGCAAGTGCAAGACCCGCTCGAGATCGTGGGCATCCGGCGGAAAGATGATGTAGTCGTCGGCCCCGTGTTCCAACAGACCTCGCGCCGCCGACTCGTAGGCGGGTTCGCAACAGATGACCAGCGGGGCATCGCCGGACACGGCCTTCATCGCCGCGATCGCCTTCTCCGGATCGCGGCATTCCGGGTCGAAACCGACCAGAATCGCGCGCGTCGGCGCTCGCGGAATCTCGGCTATGCCCTGTAAGTAACTGCGAACACCGCTGATGGGGTTGGGCGAAAAACACGCCTTGACGATCGGCCCCAGCCGCTCGA
>JAPULF010000045.1 GCA_027295245.1 Planctomycetota bacterium | reverse complement strand
TATCGACGCGGCAGTTGAAGATCCGCGGATCGCCGTCAATGTCCTCATCAACGGGATCGGCCACGAAGTCCGGGTCGCCGGCGTTGATGCAAGGGGAGCTGGGCATCAGATGCAAATCGTCGTCTTCGCTGCCGGCGACGTCGTCGGGTCCGGTTGCATCCACGAAGAACGGATCCGTAGCAATATTGCCCGATCCCCAGTCGAGCGTCGCTAGGCCGCCGACTTCGACACCTGCTTGGCCGCCTTCTACATCGCAGTACGATACGCTGAGTGTGACGGGTCCGTTCATGCTGATCTCCGGTCCGGTGACGGCGGCGTTGCCCCACAAAATGCAGTTCAACATGCTCGGACCGTTGGGTAACGCAAGAAACAGGTTTGCGTAGAGTGCCCCGCCTGCGCCGGCGATGGACACGTTTTCCGAGAACGAGCAATTGATAAACGCAGTCGCGTTCGTTCCAAACAACGGGGCATAATTCACTGCGCCGCCGTTTCCGTTGGTGTTGTTACCGCTGAACTCGCAGTTGATATACGCCGCGCTGCCAAGATCGAGAACTGCGCCTGCCTGGGTCTGACCGAGATTTCCAAGGAACCGACAATCCACGAAAATAGAATCACCCTGGTTGAACAGCGCGCCCACGTCAGAGGCGGTGTTGGCGACGAAGGTACAATCAATCACAGTCACGTCACTCAGGAGATTGTACATTGCGCCGGCCTGCCCGGAAAACGAGTTAGCAGCGTTTTCACGAAAGACACACGAGGTCAGGCTCGGTTTTGCACCGCTGGTGTTGTACATGCCGGCGCCCTTTTTGCGGGCGACGTTGTGCCGGAATATGCAATTGTCAAGACTCGGACTGCCTCCCGAGTTTCGCATGCCGCCGCCTTGATCTCGCTCGCCTTCACCTCCGCCATTGGCCCGCCCGGCCGTAATGAAGAGTCAGTCCAGGATGGTCGCCGACGTGATGGTGTTGCCACAAATCAGTACGTGATATGCGTTTTCGCCGTTGTTGCCGAACGGGGGTATATCGTTGCCGGCCAAGTCGCCGCTGAGCCGCGTTTCGAATAGGGCAGGGTCGCGAAGATCAGGGTCGGGTTCGCCGAAGCCGGCGTATCCGCCAGCCAACATAACGCCGTCGACCAGCTGAAACGTCGCCGAACGGCCGTCCGGCGGGCTCGAGAGGACACTGGGGACGTAGGTGCCGGCCGCGATGCGAACCTCATCGCCACCGCCGCCGGCCGCGGCATCAAGTGCCATCTGCAAATCCTGGAATGCCAATGCCCAAGAGGACCCGTCACCCCCGCCGGGCGCGTCGGCGTCCACGTGAATCTGACCGTTCGCATTTCCGACCACCGGCAAAAGAATCAACACGACGATGGAAATGAAACAATGCCTGGGACGTAACGGCTCCGGCCATCCTGAGACCATGATATTCATGTGGATAGACGCCTGCCCCCATAATCTTGTCTGACACCGCGTCCCTATCAACCCACGTTCAGTATATGAAAATGAGCCGATCGAGTCAAGCACCGACGCGTGCCTGGATTTGGAGACGAACGTCTTCGGCAAAGGGGGCCGTTCGCACGCGAGGCATAGATTCCTGGTGATTCCAACGCCTCGCGAGATTGGGGTGACACCGCAGTTGTTTCAGCGTTACGGGGCGTTCATTCTGACCTTGGTTACGAGTTGATGAGCAAGTCGGCACGGCTCGGGGAGGCGGAACTTGGTGCAACACTTCAGCGTGAGCCGAATCGCGTCGGCCAGCGCGATCCTGTGGCCGATGCTGACATACACCGGATTGACGCCCGGTCGCGTGCGAACGACACGACCGAGCAGTTGTCCTTCGTGATGCAAGGGCTTCGAAGCGCCAACCGCATCGGCCGGTGTATCGTGTATCCCGCAGAGCCGGCTCTTGGCGCAGCCCAGGGTGGGGCGGTCGATCAGTACGCCGAAATGGCAGGCAATCCCGAAGCGGCGCGGGTGTGCCAGACCTTGTCCGTCCATCATGAACACATCCGGCTCACAAACGAGCTTGCGGGCGGCGGCGATCAGTGACGGGGCCTCTCGAAAACTCAACAGGCCGGGCACGTACGGAAAGCGGGCCGGCTGCCGCGCGACGACCGTTTCCAGAACCGTGGCGTTCTTCACGTCCCAAACGACCCAACCGGCGATCAACCCGGAGCCGTCTTGGGTCACTGACACGTCGCCGCCCGCGACCCGACGGGGCGGCGATTCGAGCGGGGTGTCCATCACTTCCGAGGCCAGCCGCCGCTGAAGCAGAACCGCCTTCTTGGGCGAGATGTTCCAGCGATGCCGTGCGCGAGGAAGATTCATTGCATTCAGCTCGAGACACCGATGATTCGCGTGGAGGGCACATTCGGTGACATGGCCGGTTGCCCCGGAATGCCCGCGATTATATGGGCTCGGAAGCCCGTACGCACTGCAGGGCGCGTCGTGCACGGCCGCCGCCCTGTCGTTGTCTCGACGGTGGAACGCGCATAAAATCGGCTACAGGGCAGCGCACCGAAATACGGTGCGTTCTTGATCCGCATGATAAAACAATTTCATTTGGACTGGCTTGTCGTCGCGGTGCTCATCAGCACCTCGGCATTCGCGCCGAATGTCCGCGCCGAGTTGATCCTGTTGACAAACGGGGACGTGCGCGTCGGACGGGTCGTCTCCGAATCACCCGCCCAAATAAGGCTGTTGACCGGGACGGCTTCAAAGTCTCGCGAAATCAAGGTGGATCGCGACGAGATCCGCGACATACTTCAGGGACTGAAAGAATCGGAACGCATCGTCGCCTGCGAGAGTGCGGATGACCTGGAGCGATGGTCCGCCGCCTATTTTCAAGGCGGGCTCGAAATCCCATCGGCACGGTGCATACGGAGGCTGCTCGAACTGGAGGCGGGCGCTGCGGCCAAACCGCGTCGGGACGGCACCGATGGCTTTCGATCGTTTTGGAACCGAGTGGTTTTTGGAGAAATGAAATCGGATGTTTCGCAGCGGACCCCGGATCGATGTGTTGAACTGGCCAAATGGGCCTGGACCGCCGATCTGAAGAGTGACGCTGCGAGGTTCTTGCGACGGGCCTGGAGCGCCGAGACCGGCTCCGCCGAGATTCGCTCGCTGGCCTCAGAATGGGGCGTGCGACTCGCATCCCAGTTTCTCTTCGACCTCACCCCGGCCCTGGAACAATCACTGTTCAGCGACTTCATCTTGGATGAAGGCATTCGCGTGAATGCCGAATCGGGCAAGGAGTTTCTGACGCTCCCCATCCGCTACGAAGGAGCCGAGCCCGGTCAGGTGCTGAAGCGATCGACATTCAGTTTCAAGGAAGTGCGCGGGGGCTACGGCTTTCGTTCATTGCGCGTGAAGGGCGGCGCTCCGGTGATAGAGACCCTCGCGCGTGAAGCGGTTTACGAACGTCTCGAACTCTCGGCCAAGCCCGGTTCGCCGCGACAACTCATAGCCAAGAACACAAGCGGTCCGCGGCTGGCCGAAGGCGCGGGTGATCCTCCGGATCGGATCGGCCCGAAAGAGCGTCGGCTGCGCGCCACCGGTTGGGCTGCGATTCTGATCGAAGTCGACAAGACATGCGATTCGTTGACGATATCCGGAATGGACGGTGCATCCGACGTTCTTGATATTTCGATGTTGCGGCGTATACGAGACCCCCTCGGGGCAGATGCGAATACATCGTCGTCTCCGGCGATGAAGGCCGCGCTCACCGCCCTCGAGGTCGGAGACACCGACGCGGTCGGCGCGGAAACGGGTTCGGGGACGATGGCCTCGCTTGCGATCACCCGGCTGGCCCGATGGCGCGACAGGCCCGGAGCCAACCCGTCGGACGCATGGATGCGCGCGGTCGATCGGGCCGTGATCGAGGCCGCGGCCCGCGACGAAGAGCGGCTCGGCCCCAGCGCGTGGGCCTATCTGTCCAACGCGAAACAACTGTCCGACGCAACGGCGGACCTCTTTGCTCAGCAGCCCGGTGAACAGCAGGTTCGATGGATTCGGATTGTCGAAAGCGCGGCGGATTGCAAATCGGATTTCGATTTGCCGCTTGCGACATTCATCATCAGATCAATTCTGCGCGGGAATGACGCGACGGCCTGCGACGCGGCGTTGGAATTCATGATCGGATGGGGGCATTCGGCGGATTGGAGCGCGCTTGCCGGTGCGTCGGAGACCGCCCGGTCACTGGCCTTCGCGCGGTTGGGATCGCAAATCGATTCCAAAACCGCATCAGACGTATTGGTCGCACTCATGCAGGGCAGCGACCCGACGTGGGCGGAGGACCTGTCTCGCATCGCGCGGCATCTCGGTCTTCGGCTGTCAGACGGTCATCATCCGATCCTCAAGAGCTGGCGTTCGCTGACAGACGAAAAAAGCCGGGTGGCATTCCTGAGAGTGATGCGCGAAGTGTCATTGGAACAAGTCATACACTCGCCTCACTTTGCAGAGGTGGAGCGGGATGCACTGAATTCCACTTCGGAGGCCGTACGAGAGGCCGCCTTCGAGATGTTCATCGAGGAAGGTAGACGACAGGGCGTCGGCGATTCGGCGTTCGGACTGCTGGTCCCTCGCAACGTCGGCGATCCGTTGATTCGAGGGCTCTCGATGGCGGTGCGAATCGGCGCACCCGATACACGTATCGCGGCAATGGAAATACTCGTCCGCGCGGGATTTGCGGAAGAGGCGGTTCGCGGTGTCGTTGCCGGCGTGAAGGACGGGCGGGAACAGGACCGCGTGTTTCTGAAATTCCTCGATCGTCTCGGGCCCGAATCGCAGTACGACGGAATGCTGTCGTTTATGGCGTTACTGTTGCGTCCGGAGTGGCATTCCTCCGCACAATATGTCGTGACACGACTCAAGCAACGCGCCGCGGGGACCGACGCACCCAACCGTTGGCGCGTGCTCGTCGCGGCAAAGTCCGGGGCGGATTTCGGATCGCTCAGCGACTCCAGTCTTCAATTGGAGCCGCCGCTGTCGGTCGGCGTCCTGGCATGGCTGTATCATCTCACACACGCATCCCCGCAGGAGCGAAAGCGGCTCACCGCCGCGCGCGGGACACAATCCCGAATCGAGTTGCTTCGCGATATCGACTTTCGACGCGGGCAATTGGTGGACGGGCTTTACGGCGTGGCGGCCATCGTTGAGACGGTCTCGGTGGTGGACAAGGCCGAACGCCGGCTCGTTTGGAGCAGGCCGCGACGCGAGATGACCACCCTACCCGCACTGTCTCTTCGCCTCCGCGGAGATGACAACTCTTATGTCGTCACGTGGAACGATCGAACGATCGGGTCCGGGGTGGTGTTGGACCGGCCGCAACCGATTCGACGCCTGGAACTCGAATACTACTACGGCGTGATGGAGCAGCTTGACGCGACCCCGTTTGTCGGCGGCGAACCCGCAGGCGAGGATTCCGCGAGGAGCAAGGCCGTGAAAGAGCCGATCGGGCCGATCGTGCTTCGCTCCGGTAGAGTGGACCCGGCCATGACACCCGGCATGATGTCGTTGGAGATTGGCGAGTTGTTGAAGGCGGGTCTCACGGCAAACGGCAATGAGATCGTTGCACACATCGCGCCGGAATCACTGACGATGACTCTTCGCTACATGGCATTCGGTGGATACTGCGGAACAGCGCAGCGCCGCCCGCTGCCCAACGGAGTCCCGGTAGGACACCGTCACATGCTCAATGTCAAGATCATACTGGAGCGGGTCGAATGAATCGATTGGCCCGGTGGTGGATCATGGGCGAACGACGACGCGCGAATGCTGATCGACAAGAAGGTCGTAAACTAGCGCGACTTCTTCCGCGATCAGGCGCACACAGCCCTTTGATTCGTTTTCGCCGATGCTGGCTGGATCAATCGTCCCGTGAATACCGAATCCACTCCTGCCGAACGCTTCTCCCGAAGTACCCTCCAGGCCGATCCAGCGTTCCCCGATCGGGTTGTCGGCATCGTCGGCTAGATACCGAATGCCCGTGAGCGGATCGGTCCATTCCGGATTCATCAGTTTGTGCCGCACACGCCAGGTCCCGGTCGGCGTGCCGCCGTTCGTGCCGAGGCCGACGAAAAAGCTGCGGACGTATTCGTCGCTAAGATAAATGTCCATCCGGTGGTCGGACTTGTCGATCACGGCGTGAAACGGTCCCCGAATCACCTTGAGCGGCGCGCCGACTCGGATCAGGTCGGGATCACCCAGTCCGTTGATGGTCGCGAGGAATTCGAGCGTCACGTGATACTGCGCGGCTACGCCCGCAAGCGTCTCGCCGCTCGCGATCGCGTGCGTGGCCGTCAAGGGGTCCTGGCTGAGTGCGGCGCGACTGAAGATCAGGGCGTCGGCGATGCGGCTAAGTTCCGACCGAA
>JAPULF010000449.1 GCA_027295245.1 Planctomycetota bacterium | reverse complement strand
AGGTCAGTCTTTGGCAGTACGGCCGATAAGCTGGCCCGAGACGCGGCGGGGCCAATTATTGTTGTCCCTGATCCAAAGGTGTTGCGCCGGCGAATGCAAGCGGCACACGATGCGACGCGCGACCTTGCGGCTTCGCTGTAGCAGACCGCCTTCGCTGCGGGAATTCGCAAATCGGGCCTGAAGAGGACGCCCAGGTTAGGCTAAAAGGTCTCGTCTGATTGGTTTCGGCGAGCCAGGTAGCTGCCCAGCGCCCCAACCGTGGCTCCGAACCATGTGTAGGGAATAAGCGCGAGCACGACTATCATCCAGAGCGTTGCCGATAGTCCGATGATCTCGTCCACCCCGAACACGAACTTCACGAACAGGACTATGACAGCGGGGATCAGCATGAAACCTGCCATCAACGCCCCGAACTTCACGATGCCGTTCTGATCGACGCCGGCCACTCCGCCGCCGATGAACCCGGCGATGAACGGACTGAGTGGGACCGCTACAAAGTGGACGATTGGAATTGGAATGGCCGCAAGCATTATCCCGAATCCGACCAGTACGCCCTTGAGCATCAATACTCCCTGTTTCGCAAAGGCAACGATGTGTGACTCAAAGACGGCGATACCTGTTCACAGTGCAAGCGGTCACGAGCATCGGTTTTGTACAGAGTACGACGGGCAAACCTGTTCGCAAATACTCCAGCATTGCTGATTGAACGATCGGTTACCTGGCCAATCTGACCGACTCATCGAACACGTTAGTCCCGGTCAGGGTCTTTCTGACCGGGCACCTCGCCGAGATATATGCGAGCCGGTCGCGCTGAACCTCGTCAAGGTCACCGTGCAGCACGAGATCGATTCGAAAACGGTCAACCATGGCTCCCGCCTGCTCGGCATTCACCGCGTCGTCAGCATGCACACGATCGTGCTCAATTTCCACCTCAACTCGCTCGAGTGACCACTCTTTTCGGCTCGCATACATCAGCAGCGTCATTGTCATGCACGACCCGAGCGCCGCGAGCAGCAGATCATATGGACCGGGGCCGCGGCCGTCCCCAACACCCGCGGGCTCATCAGCAATCCATGTGTGGTCTTCAGCGATGACCCGGACCTGCAGGTTCCGCACGCTTTCGACCGAAACTCTGGTCATTCGACTTCTCTCCAATCGAATTAATGTCTCGTCCCACAGTAATATCTTGCTCCAGGTGCGGGGCGATTGACCGTTTTCCCTGCAACCAATCGATTAATTTTCCGTTCTCGGCCGATCCGATCTAAAACATGCCCCAACAAGATGGTTCCCTGACTGACGCCGACCGCGTCACGCTCGCTGGCGCGCTCAACCGCCTGATTCCGAACGGGGACGCAGGGCTTGCCGCGGGCGCACTTGGCATGTTGGGCGATGTGGAGGAGCGAGCAAGGGGCGAAAAATCGACTCTTTCAGCGTTTCTGCGTGTAGTCGAGGCACTCTCGCTGGACCTGACGGCGCATGCGATCGGCGGGTTTTCGGCAATGACCGATCAGGAACAGACCAGGGCTCTGCTCACAATCGAAAGCACACTGCCCGAAGAGTTTTCATTGTTCCTGGGCATCGTGCGAGATGTGTACTACGAGGATGATCGGACTCCCGGCAGACCCACAGATTTCGACGGTGATGACGAAGTATTCGGGAAGGCGCCGCAAGATGCCGACGCTGATAATGCTGCGCGAATCCCTTCTCCTCGGGGAGAAGGTTAGGTTGAGGGGAAAGCTATCGACCAGGATAAAGGAGCTATCGAAACCGCGCTATCCAATGGGCGACTTTCCCCTCACCCCAACCCTCTCCCGCAGGAGTGGGTTCATGAGAATGCTCTAACCCCCACCGCATCTACACCAGATCAAATGTAATTTCGAACTCGGCACAAATGTCGCGGAACCATTCGACGACTTCTGGATGTAACGGCACGCCGTTTTCACGGCGCTCGATCCTTGTCTCGTGCTCTGGCAGGCCGGCGTAAAACACGCGGTCGTGGCCCGGCATCGGCTTCGTGGCCGCAAGACCCTTCAACATGCCGTCCATATTTTCTTTGAACTCGTCGACATCACCGAACGCCTCGATCGAATAGGCCGCGACAAAGTGAGCACGTCTTGTCCGGGAAAGGCTGCCGAAACCGGGCGCAAACGAGAGCTGACCGCACAGAATGTCGACCATCACGCCCAGGCCGTAACCCTTGTGCGACCCGAGTTCGCGAGTCGACCCCGCCGGCAACTGCATTCGCATCGAACCTGCCGCGAAGTCGGGAGTGGCGCCCCCTTTCATGTCAGGTGTTCCGTCTTCGTTGGCAACCCACCCGGGAGACATTTCCTTGCCCAGGCGGTTCGCAAGACCAATCTTGTTACCGGCGATCGCGGTCATTGCCGCATCGAACATGAACGGCGGTTCGTCCTTGCCCGGAGCCGCGAAAGCGATCGGATTTGTCCCGAGCTGGGCTTCTGCGCCAAATGTCGGGACCATCGACTTGCCGCCGGCCGTCATGCACCAGCCGATCATGTCCTGCTCAGCCGCCAACAAGGCGTGGTAGCCCGCAGCGCCGAGGTGACCGGAGTTCCGGATGGTAACGACGCCGATACCGACCTCTCTGGCTTTGCGGATCGCGATTTCCATCGCCTTCGGTGCGATCATCAAGCCCAGGCCCCCGTCACCATCGATCGTCGCCGTCGAAGGGGTCTCCTTCACAATCCTCATTTGTGGATCAGGGTTGGTTATTTTCGAGTTGTACGAAGCGACATAGGCCCTCAACATGTTCGATACGCCGTGAGTATCGATGCCGCTTTCGTCGGCGAATATCAGAACGTCGGCGCCCAGTCTCGCCTCGGACTCCGGGACCCCGCAATGCATGAATACCTGTTCCGTGGCGGCGCGCAGCCTGTCCACATCCACCCTCACGGCAATGTCATCCGGCACCTGGAAGTGCTTCAGCAATTTCTACCTCGAATCGCGACCGATGTAGAGCTATCGGTCGCCAGCCAGTATCGAACATCCCCCACGGAAGTTGGCCCCTGCGAACTGGCGGAATGGTAGCACCGGATTCGTGGTGCGCTGAGACTTATGATCGGCTGTTTGCTACGCTGAAACCGATCCAAATTCCGAAACCAGCGCCGCCTGCGCACATTGTCATGACTGCGGTGCGACGTGTTTCGAAAGAGGGGGCTGTAGCTCAGTTGGGAGAGCGCGTCGTTCGCAATGACGAGGTCCGGGGTTCGATTCCCCGCAGCTCCACCATTTGCTTATTCGTGACAACCGCTGATCTCTCGGCGGTTTTTCTTTTGGCGAATATCGGTAGTGTTGGCTACCTCCGCCATTTGGTGATGTTCCCCAACTCGTTGGCGGTTCGCATATTCCGAAAGGTATTTCGGAATCTCCCTTTCGAGAGACGAACCGGGTCGAAATGCTCGTTAGACTGTGGAAATGCGCGAGCACCTCGAAATCAAATGCAAAGCCTCGGCAATC
>JAPULF010000448.1 GCA_027295245.1 Planctomycetota bacterium | reverse complement strand
TGGGAATTCTCGCCGCACACCCTCGTGAATCTGATTGATAAGGTTGAATTTCAGGTCGACGGGGGACCTAAGGCTCACGCGAACGGCAGCCTCGACCAGCGGAAGATTGCCGAAATCTAGATTGAGAGATTGCCGTGCCGTCTCGCTCACTTGACTGGCCCTGTCTGTGGGACCAAGGATATCGTCTCTCCGGGGCCGGTGCCTATATGCATTCTATCGCAGCCTGATGCGTCGGCAAATGGACGGCAGGTCAGGGAACCACAGGCGAGCCGAGCCGATCGCCTCCCCGGTCACCAGGTCTGTACCGTGGCGACGATTCGCGTAGAATATTGCCAGCCACCGATGGTAGGCGAACAAGCCGAACTGTGACTCGTACGATCGTCGGGCACGGATTTGTCATCAAATGGGCGTTGCAAGGAGGTTGCGCCATGCTTTCCACGAAAACGGATTTTGATCTTACCCGGCTCTCGCGAACTCCCGCGGCCCAGAAACTTGCGATCACGGTTCTGTCGGGGGGGCCCGGCGCAGAACGTGAAATAAGCTTTCAGAGCGGCAAGGCCGTTGCGGCGGCCCTGGAATCGCTGGGACACGCGGTCTTTCTCGAGGACGTGGGACCGCAGAATCTCGCGGGGTTGGCCCGGGAAGTGGACTGCGTGTTCAACGCATTGCACGGCACGTTCGGCGAGGACGGGCAGGTTCAGGATATCCTGGAGCGTCGCGGGCTGCGGTATTGCGGTTCGGGGCCGGACGCCTGTGCCCTGGCGATGAACAAGGCGATGGCCAAACGGAAGTTCGACGCGCTGGGGCTTCCAACGCCGCGCTATGACATCGCCACGAAGGATACGATGCGGCAGGCGATGGCATGCTGGAACCTGCCGGTCGTGGTCAAGCCGGTGAAGGAAGGCAGCAGCCTGGCGTGCCATATCGTCCGGGACTTCGGGCAATTCCGGACCGCGGTCGAGGCGGTCATCGAAAAGTACGGGGAATGTTTGGTGGAGGAGTACATACCCGGCAAGGAGATTGCCGTGGGGGTGCTGGGGGACCGCGCCCTGCCGCCGATCGAGATCGTGACCCAGCGAGACTTCTACGACTATCAGGCAAAATATGTCGATGAAGACACAAAGTACCTGTTCGACATCGATCTGCCGCGGGATCTGCTCGAACACGTGGCCGCGATGAGCTTGCGGGCCCACCGGGAGTTGGGTTGCCGCGATTTCTCGCGGGTTGATTGGCGAATCGACCCAAGCCGGCCGGCTCCTTACCTTCTGGAGGTCAACGTGATTCCGGGGTTCACGACGCATTCCCTCCTGCCCAAGGCGGCGGAGAAAGTCGGGCTGTCCATGCCGATGTTGTGTCAGTTCATTGTCGAATCCGGCGTCAAGCGCGGGATCTCATGAAGCATCGCCGGGGACGGGCGGCACATTGACGAAAAAGAAACTCAAGATGAAGCGAAGAGGCGGCGGGACTTCCGACGGCGTCGCATTCTGGCGCTCGGGCATGAGCGATGAACTCCGCGGGCGCATCTTTCGCGGCGCTGTCGTTTTGCTCATGGCGGGTTCGGTGGCATTGGGACTCCGTACAGGGCTGGTGGCGCTTGAATCACACGTTCACAAGGACGCACGGTTCGATCGGAAACTGGCGCTGCATTGGGCCGGGCCGATGCCCTCGTGGCTGGGTCTGCCCGAAAACCGTCACATACGAGAAGACATCGAACGGCACGCGGGACTGCGCCCGCATGACGACATACTTGATGCCGGATTGGCAAGCCGGATCGTCCAGTCCCTGTCTCGACCGGGTATCGGATGGGTGGAGCGCGTCAATCGTGTGACCGTGCGGCCGAACGGCGTGGTCGAGCTTGACTGCCGATTTCGACGCCCGGCCGCGTGGATTCTGCAACGCGGGTATTGCTACCTGGTAGGCGGTAGCGGCGTTCGACTTCCGGGCAAGTACGATCCCGGGGATTGTTCTGGCTCGAATCTGCTGATGATCGACGGCGTGGGCAAAGCACCGCCCGAGGTCGGCCGAATGTGGGAGGGCCCAGACCTGGTCGCCGGTCTGAAACTGGCGTCCCTGATCGGCGGCAGGCCGTTCCAACATCAGGTCGGCCGGATTATCGTATCGAATTATGACGGCAGGCGCAATTCGCACCGGCCGCACATCGAACTGGCCACGGACTTTCAAGATGCACGAATCCTGTGGGGCAGGGCTCCGGACGAGGAATTCGGCATGGAGATCACGGCCGCTCAGAAAATCGCCGTTCTGGAAGCGCTGTATCGCGAATCGGGTCGGATCGACATGAAACGCAGCTACGTGGACATCATGACGTATCCATCGGATCGCGTGGCCATGCCGGAGATCGCCGGTTCGGGCGGCTCGATTCGTGGGTGACGGGCGCACAGGCCCCCAGATCGCGGACAAGGTCGCGGATAAGGTCGCGCAAAACCCGGCGGCGGCGGCGACGAGCCCCCTGGAAGCACCCATTCGCCGAATCGGCCGTGCGGGCCCCTCGCGTTCGCCGTTATAATACCTGTGTGATTTCGAGGGCTGAATGGTGAACGCCGAAGAAAACTGGCTTGATAGTTTCCAGCAATTGATCAAGCACTACGTGCCGGACCTGGACGGATCATCGCCCGAAATCAATGTGGCCTGCCTCGTCGCCATCGGGATCGGCATTTTCATGGCCCTCCGCAGCGCCAAGTGCCTGCGATGGATGGTGACGTGCTTCGGTCTTGTCGCGGGGGCGTGGCTGGGTATCGTGCTGGCGAAGTTCGTGGGCACCCCCAAGCCGATCACCTCGGCGGTTGCCGCGGTCGCATTGAGTGTCGTGGCTTACAAGACGTACAAGGTCTGGCTCGTGGGCGGGTCGGTCTTGGCGTTGTTCCTGATCGCAGTGGGGTATCAGATCGGCCAGGGCGATCTGAATCGATACCTGGAGGATCCCAAACAGGCGATCAGAGACGGCAAGATTCAACTCCTCACGCCGGAAGAGCAGCGTATGAAGATCGATCCGAGCCGCCTCGAGCTGCTGGAGAAGCTCGGAGACCGGGTAGGAGAAGAACTGAAATCGCTCGGCCCGACCCGGTGGATACTCCCGGTCGGCGCGGCCATCGTGGGCGGGTTTCTGGCGTGGAAGGCACTGAATGTCTTTGCGGTGGTGTGGATGGGATTGCTCGGCGCGGTCATGGCGGTCATGGGTGGGGCGACATTCCTGTGCGCCCACTGGCCCGATTTGCGGACACCCATGACGGAGAAGCCGCTATACATCGCCGGATCCATGATTGGTTTATGGATACTCGGTCTCATCATCCAGGCCAAGGAAGCCCGTTTCCCCAAGGCCAAGCCCAAAGACAAGGCCGAGTCCGCCGAAGATTAGACAACTATCTGCAATAATCCCGGTTTCGGCTCGAATCGAAAGAGGACACTCGCGATCGAGCCGGCATGTCACGGTCGCGCTCGCGTGTTCACCACGTCAGTTTCACTTCAGCGTCATCACTTGTGGGTGACGAGCCTCGTGGCCAACGATTGTCCGGCGTAAACAAAGAAGTGAGCCGCCGCGACATTCGTGAAAACCTGCTACTCGCCGGGAAGGCTTGACGGTGCCGGTGACCACCCGGCGGACGCGACTCTCACGACACTCGAACGCCAAAAGCCGCAAGGGCATCCGCGTCCTTGGCGTAGAAGTGCAACAGCTTGTCGAGCCCCGTCAGGATGAAGACCCGCATGAGTTCCTTTCGCACGCCGCACAGCGCGAGCGACGACTTGATCTCGTCGCACTTGCGATGGAGCGAGGTCAGGACGCCCAGGATCTGCGATGACAACAGCCTGACGGACGAGAAGTCCAGGATGATTTTTTGCTTGTTCTGCTTATCGACAAGGTGGAAGAGATCCTTTGCGATCGTGTCGATGATCGCCGAATCCAGCAAGGAGGAATCCATGAAGGTGACGACCGTCACACCGGCGTAGTCCTCAATCGTCAGCCTTGCGCTGGACATCAGGCCGGCTCCTTCGGCGACAGCGCGAATTGAAAAAGATACGCGCGATAGAGATTCACCCTCGTGGGCTACGATCCAGCATCTCCCATCCGGATACAACTGTCAAGCGGACCCGGGAATTGGAACGGGTGCAATCTGCGAAAGGACGAAGGGAACCCGGAAGCATCCCCGAAGCGCATCGGGATCTCACTGCAATTGAGGCACAGGCGAACCCGTTCGCCACCGGCCGTGGGGGTCGTCATGCCCTGTCCTCCCCTCGGTCCTCACGCAGGATGCGTCCGCCACCCAGGACGCGGTCGCCCCGATAGAAGACGGCGTACTGTCCCGGCGTCACCGCCAGGCTGGGGTGATCGAACCGCAGCTCGACCTCGTCCGTGCCGTCTTCGTGGGCGAGGAAACGCAGGCGGGCGGTCTCGGGCTCATGGTGGTGGCGGAGTTGCACGAGCAGGTCCTCGTCGGGCCAGCCTACATCGGGCGCGGGGGCAGCGGGACGTTGCAGCCAGGACACCCCGCCTACGCGACACGACGCCCGCGCCAGTTCGGCGCGCGGACCCACGGTCACCGAGCCCGTTGACGGGTCGATGTCCGTGACGAAGGCCGGCGTGCCGAGGGCCACGCCCAGGCCGCGCCGCTGCCCCACCGTGAAGGCCCCCACCCCGGCGTGGCTGCCGACCTTTTGGCCGGCGCCGTCGAGCAGCGCGCCGGGAGTTCCCAACCCGCCCGTCCGCTCGGTCACCACGTCGCGGTAGTCGCCGCCGGGGACGAAGCAGATGTCCGCCGAGTCGGGCTTGTCCGCGACACACAACCCGTGCTCGCGCGCCAGCTCACGCACCTCACCCTTGTACAGATCGCCCAGCGGAAACCGCGCCCGCCG
>JAPULF010000447.1 GCA_027295245.1 Planctomycetota bacterium | reverse complement strand
TTTGTCGCGTACGACAAGGACGCCGTCGCCATGGCGATTACGCCCGCCCCGACACATCAGGTGTACATATCTCTGGTCGGCGACGGCGCATCTCAGATACTGCGATACAACGGAGAGGTGGGAACGCAACCGATCGGCCTGCGGTATCGGCGATTCGACGGCTATGAGCCGTCGTTCGGCGGGCTCGCAATCGGATTCGACCGGCGGCTGATCATTGCGGACCCGTCGAATCATGTCTTGGGTTTCTATGACAGTGGCGATCTTGTGTCGGTGGCGCCTCCGCGAAGCAGTTGGCCGGGTTTTCCGGGCGCCGGCCCGGGTGCGTTCAACCGTCCCAGCGACGTTGCGGTGGACGGTTTCGGACACATTCTCGTTGCGGATCGCGGCAACAATCGTGTTCAGGTACTTGACGGCCGTGGATCGTTCCTGCGAATGTTGGACGCGGGATTCGGCTTTGACCGACCCACTTCATTGTGTTTCGCCAACGGGCACGTTTGTGTCACGGACCAAGGCGGCGGGCGCGTGCGAGTGTATTCCGTATCCGAGGAGGAGACGGAATTCGTTCGCGAACTGCCGGCGCTACGCGAGGCCGGCCGTGCACTCGTCGCCAGGAATGGATCGGTCTATGTTTGCGGGCGAGATGCCGACACAGACCGGCTGGCGATTTTGGTCTACGATCCCGAGGATCGCAGCGCCCGGTTCAGCCGATCGATTACCTCGGCGGAGGGCGAAATCGGCGATGTCAGTCGGCCGCGCGGATTGTATTTGTGGGACCAGGGCGGAAGACAGTTTGCTTATTTCGTGAACGGGCTGCCATTCAACGTGCGACGAATTCCGCTTCCGTAGTCAAGGGCGCGGCATCACGGAACAGCGAATCGCGGCCGTTGACGCTGACGCGATGACGATTCGACTCGGCGATCAATCTCGGGGTTTGTCTCAATGACTCGAGCCGCACTTCAGACGATTCGGACGGCGTGAGGCTAGTCTCGCGGCGTGGTCGTATCTTGGCGGCGCTTTTTTGTGGCGTTGCGCTCGGCCACGGCCAATTTCGCGCGAACGACGGCGTCGGCAGGCGCCGGCAATTGAGGCAGGGCCGATTTGTACAGTCGGATTGCCTGCTTGAAATCGCCGGATTTCATCGCGCGATCTGCGCGAAAGGCGACTCTGGCGGCCGTGAATGCCGGCTTCCACGCATGGAGTTTCGCAACGGCTTTCGGCAAACGGCCGTTCCAAAGTGCGTTCTTGAGTTTTCTCTCCGCCAGCAGTGGATCGCCGTCTTCCATCGCGACCAGCGCTTCTCCAAAGAGAACGTATGCCCGCGCCATACCGGCCTTCCGTTCGATCATGCTGTCCGGTTGCAACCGGTTCGCCCGATCGAATGCGTCCACCGCGAAGTCGTACTTTTGATCGACCATCGCTACGTTCCCTCGGCGGACCCACTCGTCCCGTTTCTCCATGTTCTTGATTTGCCGCACGAGGTCTCGAACTTCGACGGTATCTGAAATCAACTGGGCTTCCCGGCAGGCCATCAAGGCTGCCGCGTACTCGCCGGCGCCCAGTGCGGCACGTGCATTTTCCATGCGATTTCGGGTCTGTTCCCAGGCTCTCGAATCCGCAATCCGGTTTCTCAGCATCGTCAAATCGGAGTCGACAAGTCCATCAGGCTCTCTGAGTGTGTCCAGGATCGCGGTGTCGCCCCGGGCAATGGCCGCTTCGATCTGGTCCGTCAATTCATTTCGACGAATGCGCGAATCCAGCAGCTGACGGATGGCCGTCATTTGTGTGCTGTCCGCCCCGCGGTTTTCCGCGATTGCCAACCGCTCATGTGCCCGGGCGTAGTTTTTCTGATGCAGGGCTTCCCGGGCCTCGGACAGAAGAACCCATCGCTCGGCCTTGTCGCGAACCTTGGCGAATCGCCCGGAGGCGGGTGTTCGGGCGGCTTGCAGAAATTTTTCTCGAGCCAGCACGAAGCGGTGATCGTCATAGGCGGTCAGTCCCGCTGCAAATATATTCTGGATTTCGTGTGCGGCGCCGGGTCCCCAATACCGGTACCAGCCGATTGCGCCCGCCGCAAAAAGCGCGACAGCGATCACGGAAGCAACGCCGGCCGCCACGAGCCACTTTCTACCCTCGGGTTTCAGGCTCTCCTCGACCGATTCGGGTGTCGGTATGGAGTCGGCCGTCACGGTTTGGTGGCGGCGTACGACAGCTTGTTGGCGTCGAGCCGGCTTGTCCTTCGCGGAGACTCGAGTTGTTGACACCGGCGCTGGCTGTTCGGCCGTCTCGGTCGTGGCGGTTGCGATCGTGGTGCGCGAACCGTCCGCCCATGCAACCTGGTGGGTCGTGGTTTCGCGGTTTGCCGAGGACAGTGGGGAGGTCGCCCCGCCTGAATCGGGGCCTGTCATGCCGAGTCGCGGCAGCCGAGGCGTCGAGTGCAGTTGTTCGGGGCCGACGTGCCTGATCGGCATCGGAGCCGGCAATTGGGGCGCGGATTGACGTCTTCGGGTCTTCATCAATCGCGACAGGGCGGCGATCATTTCATCAATGGAAGAATAACGGTCGTCCAAACCCTTCGAAGTCGCCTTGTCAATGATCGTCGACAACGACTGTGGGACGGAGGGGTTCAGTTCGGAGGCCCGCGGAAGAGGTTTGTTGTAATCCGTGTGCCATGCCATCCAGCCATCGTCCGCGCCCCGCGGGTCTGACAGGAGATCGGAAAAATGATGGTCTAGCTGGGCGCGGCCGACGCACATTTCAAAGAGGATCATCCCGAGCGAGTAGACGTCGACTCGATCGTCATACTCTTTTTCGAGCAAGAGTTCAGGCGCGGTGTATTTTCTGGTTGGCAGGTATGGGACACCGGAATCACCCTCGGGGGCGGCGCTGAACAAGTCCGCAATGATCGCGCCGGCCTTCGCGTCGAAGACGATGTTGGAAGGCCGGATGTCTCGATGAATGATGCCGAGGGCATGGATCGCTCGAAGTCCGATGGCAATGGTGCCGAATGCCCGGAGCGTGTGCGAAGCGTCGAGTTGTCGTTTGGAAATCAGTGATTCGAGCCATCGTCCTTGCAGGTGATCCTGGACGATGAAGAGACCGTGATCATCGCCGATCAGCTCGTGGATCCCGATGACATGGCGGCTGGACCGTCCGCAGCGGGCCATCATCTGTGCTTCGCGCCGGAATTCGCCGCACGCCACCGGATCGTCGATCAGCCCGGGAGACATTTGCTTGAGGCCCACGAGTCGATCCAGCAACGAGTCGCGGGCCTTGTAGATTACGGCGTGGTGTGTCTTGCGGATGCGTTCGAGGATTCGATACTTGCCCAATCCGCTGCCGGTCGGCAATTCGGAGTAGGCCCGGGCGTCCTGGGCTGAGTTGCTGTTGGACTCCGGATCATGTTCGGAGGATTTCTGCAACGGCGATTCGGCCACTCCCGCTCCACTTCCTGTTTTAGCGCGCCGCGGATTCGTTCGCCTCGATTCCCGATCGTCGGAGGACGGAACGGTCGATGCGTCCGATCACGACTAGAACAACACTAATGATACACTAAACGGCCCGGTAACTGCGAGCCCTTGGTATGGGCGAGGCGTTCCGGACCCGGCCTATCTTAACGTTTGATCATAGGAGTAGTTTACCGGACGAGTCCAGCGTCAATTGGCGCCGGTTGCTCCGGCCCGTCCGGCATCCAGTTGAGTTGGGCGGAATAGGACCTTAAGATTAACAAATGTTAATTATCTCACATCGTTCACCATCGATCGGAGGGATTCCCACGGTCGTCATGTTGGCCCTGTCGGGGCTCTGGATCCTGCCGGCCGGGGCGTTGGCCCAAGGACCCGGTCCACGTTCCGTCGAGGTGGCCCTGGTCGAGGTCCGAACGGTTGCCCCGACCATCCAGCTAGTCGGAACCGTCCATCCCAGGCTGAGAACCATCGTGGCATCCGAGGTTTCGGGGCTGGTCACGGAGTTGACGGTCGACGACGGAGAACGCGTCAAGAAGGGTCGGACTTTGTGCCGGCTCAGGGATTTCACGCGGAAGTCGTTGCACGAGGAGGCGGTGGCGATTCAGCAACGATTAACTGCCCTACATGAACAACGACTCGTGGAGTTGAAAAAGGCGGAATTTCAAAAAGATCGGACCGCCAGGCTCCATGAAGTGGATGGATTCAGCACCGAGATGGAGTTTTTCAACACGTCGGCCGATGTGGAGATCGCGACCGGGGGCGTCAAACAGGCTGCCCAAGACGTGGAGGCCCAAAAGGCCATTGTGGCGCGCCTGGCCGATGAACTGGATCGCACCAGAATACGCGCTCCTTGCGACGGATCGGTCGTGCGCCGGCTCACGCAAATCGGCTCGTGGATTGATCAGGGTGGGGCGGTCGTCGAGATGATTGACCTGTCGACCGTCAGGATCCGGGTCGGTGTGCCCGAAGAATATATTCGCTATTGCCCGCCGGGCACCGAGGTGATGGTGAAGGTCGAGGCGGTCGGAAAGGAATACGTCGGTCGTATTGCCCGAGTGATTCCCGAGGCCCAGAAGCGCTCCCGGAGTTTTCCCGTGGATATTGATATCCGCAATGAGATTCGAGAACTGAAGGCCGGCATGTTCGTTCGTGCCCTGGTACCGGCCGGCCCGGCGGTTGAGCGACAGATCGTGCCCAAGGATGCGGTCGTTCCGCGAGGCCCCTCCCAGGTTGTGTTTGTGGTCCGGGCGGGCGAGCCGCACCCGATGGCGATGCCGGCTCCGGTGAAAATCGTGTCCGAACTAGAAGACAAGTTCGCCGTGGAATCGCCGTCACTGAAGGCCGGCGACCAAGTCATCGTTCGCGGCAACGAGTTCATGTTCGGTCCCGGTCCGGTGCTCGTCACGCCAGGCCCGTCGACCGCCCCCTCCGATCCGAAGGTCGGCGAAGAGATCGCGGCCGATACGGCGGCTCAGACGGCGACCGAGAGGTAGCCTCTTCCATGCGATTCGCGGACGTATTCATCAACAACCCGGTCAAAGTCACCTCTGGGGTCATCCTGTTGGTGCTGTTCGGTCTGCTGACGATCGTGCCGCCCGAGATTTTCCCATCGCCGATCAGAGTGCCGGTTCAACTTACGCCGAATATCGACGAGCCCGTGGTCAGCGTGTCCACCTTTTGGGAAGGGGCCAGTCCGGAAGAGGTGGAACGAGAGATCATCGATCCGCAGGAAGACATGCTGAAGAGCCTGTCCAATCTCAGGAAGATGACCAGCACGTCGGACCACAGCAGCGGCAATATCATTCTCGAGTTTGCGGTCGGGACGAATCAGGACGTGGCGAAACAAGACGTTTCGGATGCCCTTCGACGGGTCCGATACCAGATTCCGCTGAACGAATTCGATAACCCGATTGTCCAAAGCGGTCGCCCGTACGGCGAGGAAGCGATCGCCTGGATGATTCTGTTCGGAGATGAAGAAGCCCGTGTGCCGGAGTTGCACGATTTCGTGGAGGACAGGGTCAAGCCCGAGTTGGAACGCGTGGAAGGGATTTCCTCGGTCGGTAATTTCGGCGGGCGCGAGCGCGAGATACAGATCGTGGTCGATCCGCTAAAGCTGGCTCAGGCCGGGATCACGTTCGGCGAGCTGGAACGGGCGGTGCGGTCGCAAAACACCAATGTGTCGGCGGGCACGAGTAGCCAAGGCAAACGGGAAATCGTCATCCGCACGATGGGACAATTCGAGTCGCTCGATGATATCCGCGAAACGGTGCTGACGTTTGATTCCGGCGTTCCGATTCGGGTCCGGGATGTCGCCCAGGTGATTGATACTTTCAAAAAGCGATACGGATTCGTGCGCAGCAGGGGCTCGGAGGTGATCGCGCTGCCCGCCTATCGGGAAGCCGGCTCGAATGTCATCAAGGTCATGGAGGATTTGCGCAAGGCCATCGCGACGGTGAACGAAGAGATCCTCGCGCCGCGAAACCTCACGCTCGAATTGACCCAGGTCTACGATGAAACGCGGTACATCGAGTCGGCGGTCGGCCTGGTCCGGAGCAACATTCTCTTGGGCGGGGCGATGGCGATCGCGGTCCTGATGCTGTTTCTTCGCAGTCTGTCGGGCACGGTGGTGGTTGCGTTGGCGATACCGATTTCAGTCATCGGCACGTTTCTGGTCATTCCGCTCGCGGGTCGCAACGTCAACGTCGTCATGTTGGCCGGATTGGCCTTCGCGGTTGGCATGGTGGTGGACAATGCCATTGTGGTATTGGAGAACATTTACCGGCACCGCTCGATGGGCAAGTCTCGTCGTGAGGCGGCGGCCGATGGGGCCGGCGAGGTGTGGGGGGCGGTCCTGGCCAACTCCTTGACGACCATGGTCGTGTTCTTGCCGATTCTGTTTGTGCCTGAAGAAGCCGGACAGCTCTTTCGCGACATTGCGATCGCGATCAGCGGGGCGGTGGGGCTCTCACTGATCGTCTCGGTGACCGTGATCCCGGCGCTGGCCTCCCGAATTCTGGCAAGAAGCAATCGCTCGGAGGGCAAGATATCCGCAGTTTCTTCGGCGGTCGCCGGGGTCGTTCGTCGGTTGAATCGGGGCGTCGCGACACGGCTGCTCGTGGTGGTGGGATTCACCGTCGCTTCGGTCTTGTTCAGCATCTGGCTCTCACCGAAGCCGACCTATCTGCCTTCCGGAAACCAGAACCTGATCTTCGGTTTTCTGCTTACACCGCCCGGTTACAACACTCTGGAGTTCGAACGTATCGCCAAACGGCTGGAGTCCGGCAACCCCGCCGCCGGCGAAGTCGGGATACGCCGTTTTTGGGAGGTTGAGCCCGACTCACCGGAACATTTGGCCTTGCTCGACGATTGGTTCTCGATGGTGGAGCGGAAGATCATCCCCGATTTGGAGAAGCAGATCGAAGTCGCCCGGACCGAGGCCGATGATCCCACGGCGGACCGGGCCCGGCGCCGCAAGGCCGAACGGCGAGAGCGCGAATTGAAACGCCAGATTGCGGAAAGCAGAGTTGCCCCGCCGCCGATCGATAATTTTTTCTTTGTCGCATTCAGTGGAAATTGTTTCATGGGGTGTTCCAGCAAGGTTCCGGAACTGGTCAAGCCGCTCGAGCTCGTCTTGAGTTCGACACAATTCGCGATTCCGGATTCCTTCACCGTTTTTTTTCAACAGCCTATTTTCTCCGGCGGTTCGGGCAACTCGGTCGATATCGAGATTCGCGGCGACGACTTGGACCAGGTGATTGACTCAGCCCGCGAGATCATGATGGCGTGCAGCCGTGAGTTCGGCGAGCGACCCGAACCGTCGCCCCGCAACTTTGCCATAGACCGGCGGGAGGATCGACTGGTGCCCGATCGGGTACGCGCGGGCGAGCTCGGAATGAGCGTTGTCGAATTGGGCGCCATTGTCAGGGCGTGCGGCGATGGTCGCATCATCGGCCAGTATTACGACGCCGGGAAGAGCGTTGATCTGGCGATCAAGACCGCCGGCACCGAGGACCCCTCCCGCGGCCGCAGCTCGACCGACATGATCGCGAACGTACCGATCTTCACGCCCATGGGCGGAATCGTCCCCTTGAGCACGGCTTGTCGCATCGAGCGGGCGACGGCCCCCCAACAGATCAGCCATATCGAAACACAGCGGGCCGTGAAGCTGACCGTTCGGGCACCCGAGGGAATGGCGCTGCCGCAGGTAATAGACATAGTGCAAAACGACATCATCGGCGCCATGCGGGCAGACGGTTATGGTAAGCAGGGCACCAAGATCTCGTCCGATGTCGTCGTGAGTCTGGCCGGAAACGCCGACAAGCTCAAAACGACCTGGGATTCATTCAAGTGGCTGCTGGCGCTCTCGTTGTTGATCGTCTATCTGGTCATGGCGGGTCTGTTCGAGTCGTTCGCTTACCCGTTCGTGATCATCCTGACGGTGCCGTTTGCCGTCGTTGGGGGATTCATCGGCCTGCGTCTGGTCAACGAATGGACTTGGCGAGACCCGACGATGGACATTCAGCAACTCGATATGCTGACGATTCTGGGATTCGTGATCCTGCTCGGCGTCGTGGTGAACAACGGGATCCTGATCGTACACCAGACCCTCAACTTCATCCGTTATGGATACAGTCCCGCCGACGCCATCGCGGAATCGGTCCGTACCCGATTGCGACCGATCTTCATGACGGTCATGACCACATTCTTCGGTCAGCTGCTCCTGGTGGTGCGGCCCGGGGCGGGCGCCGAGCTGTATCGGGGGCTGGGGTCCGTCGTCCTGGGCGGCCTTGTGGTGTCGACTGTTTTGACGTTGTTTGTCGTTCCAGCCATGCTCTCGCTGTTCGTGGACGCGAAGTCTCGACTGGGGCGATGGGTGTTCGGTGACAAGCACGTTGAATCGACCGGGGCAGTTGCGGGGCCGGGTGGGCCCGGCAGCGCGGACCGAGTCGCCGGAGCCGATGTGATGACGGCGGGTGTCATGAGGCTGGGGTCAGGCACGGACGTCGACGACCGAGTCATTCCGGTTCAACGATCGGCGCAACCGGAGCGCTAGGAGTCCGGAGTCGCCGGGCGGGAATGGATCTTCGGCCCTGTCGCCTTTTTGGGAATACTCAGACAAGATGAAATTCGTGCGATTCGAAGATCGTGCCGGAACGGTCATGTGGGGCCAGGAGATTTCGGCAGATTCGGCGCTTCCGGTAGTCGGCAACCTCTTTGGTGCATGGGCGCTTGCGGACGAGGCGGTCTCCATCGAGCGCAGGCTGGCGCCTGCGGACCCGCCCAATGTATTCGCGATCGGTCTTAATTACGCCGATCACGCTCGAGAGGCCGGCGGCCGAAGGCTGCCGGCCGAGCCGCTGATCTTCATCAAGGCCTCAACATCCGTGACCGGCCCGGGCGACTCGATCGTCTTGCCGCGATCGGCGCCCGACGAGGTCAACTACGAGGC
Organism: Planctomycetota bacterium; assembly: GCA_027295245.1. Lineage (GTDB taxonomy): Bacteria > Planctomycetota > Phycisphaerae > UBA1845 > UTPLA1 > JAPULF01. The sequence goes on along the minus strand of JAPULF010000447.1, from coordinate 2,089 downwards.
CGAACTGGCGATCGTGATCGGAAAAAAGGCGAGACACGTGGCCAAGGAGCAGGCTATGGATCACGTGTTTGGATTTACATGCGCGAATGACGTTTCCGCCCGCGATTGCCAGATTCGCCGCGACAAGCAATGGGCCCGAGCGAAGAGCTTCGATACATTCTGCCCCTTGGGTCCGGTGCTGGTCACGACCGATGCACTGGACTGCGACCGGCTCGAGATCCGTAGCGTTCTGAACGGCCGCGTCATGCAGCAGGGAACGACCGCCGACATGGTGTTTCCGGTAGCCGAACTCGTCAGCTACCTGTCCGACCAATTCACGCTACTTCCCGGAACGGTCATCCTGAGCGGGACTCCCGCGGGTGTCGGGTTCGCGCGGAAGCCGCCGGTCTACTTGCGACCCGACGATCGGATTGAGGTGGAAATCGAGGGAATCGGCTGCCTTTCCAACCGTGTGGTCGGACCGGGTTAGGCGTTTTGCAGGATCGACGGCGTGTTTCGAATCGGAGGGTGGGATCCGAATGTATTGACGACTTGAATGTCGGGCGTCCGCATTAAATCGACAAAACGATCTTGCTCGGTTCCGTCCGGCAGGACGATTGCGACGACCGGCCTGGTGTGGGCGGAGGCGTTGGGCCGGACGACTCTGGCTATATCCCCGGTCGAAAGCCCAATGTGACTGCCCACCGGAAACATCGACAATCGATCGAGGAACGCTCTCAGAATCGTACGGTCAAACTTGTCTCGGGCTCCCAGTTGGAGCAGTGTCTTCATCGATTCGTACGGCGTAAAGGCGGGGCGGTGGGGACGCTCCGAGGTCATCGCCATGTAGGTATCGGCGATTGCGGCGATCCGGGCGTACGTATGCATCAACATCTTCGATCGCTTTCTGGGGTATCCCGATCCGTCGCTTCGCTCATGGGATTGGTATCCGACGTACATCATGCTCGGCGTAATGCCGGCCATTTTCTCGAGCATGTCCAGGGTATAGGTGGGATGGCGTTGAATCTCGAAACGCTCCCTGGTGTTCAGATCGCGTCTTGCCAGTCGCAAATCCTGCGGCACTTTTAGCATGCCGATGTCCATCAACATGGCGCCGATTCCGAGTTCCATCAACTGGGAGTCGCTGAGCCCGATCGCCTCGCCGGCGGTGATCGACAGCATCGCGACTTTGATGGAGTGAATGAATAGATACTCTTCGCCCGCCTCGCGAATTCCGGTGATCGCAGGTAAGAGATCGCGGTCTTTCGAAAGAATTCCGAGAAAACGTCTAACGAGTTCCTCTGGGGCTTGGGCGGTTCGCAGCTTGCCGCATCGAATGTCGGATGCGATTCCCTGGAAGGAGTCGATTGCTTTGCGACACTCATCGGTTCCAGCACTGACCTCGGCCCTGTAATCCGCCGGCGAAAGGATGGGCCGTGGACGGCCCGCTTGGCCGGACACTGGAACGACGCAGACCGAGGGGTCCGGGATCTTCGCTTCCAGTTCTCTGCGGACCTCGCGGGGCGACCCCGCCGGCACCGACAGTGGGTCGTTCGTATAGCCGCATACGATGTTTCTCCTCGCCAGAAGCAAGAGGTCATCCTGCCGGATGATCGCCCCGGCGGCGAGCAGAAGCAGACCCTCGGCGTCGTGCAGCGGTGTGGTGAGAACTTGTCCCGGTTGCAGCTCGGCAATCGCGATCTTGATGCCATTGGGCGGCATGGTGTGGACCTTCGAATTCACCGCCAATACGGCGCCGTGTACTTTGTTCTCATGCCCGACCCATCCGCACGGTGCAGCGAGGAGCTTTCCGTCATCATCGTGTCGGACAATCCGGTCCCGCGCTTGATGGTTGCCTCTGTCGTGCCGCGTGGATCGGCCGGTCCCAGAACTGGTATCCTGGCATCCGACTCCCTTCGATTCCCGAGGACTGAAACTAAACCGGACTAAGCGTTTACCCGAGGTAAGGCTACCATGGATCAAGTGGCGGGCGGGGTGACCTCAATTCTTGCATGCCGTGGAGTGTGGCGAGTGCCAAATGCGGTTGTGGAATTCCTGACGGACACGGGCCGAATCACCCAGGACCAGGCCGGAAACCTTGAAGTCACGC
>JAPULF010000446.1 GCA_027295245.1 Planctomycetota bacterium | reverse complement strand
AGAACGCGGCCCAGCGCTTGACCCGGGCGAACGTCGAGCGGCGGTGCGACCTGTCGAGCGACGGAACGCTGTACTGCATCAGCTACGCCCATCTCGACACGCAGTGGCGCTGGGACTTTCCGATCACCATCGACCGGTACGTGCGCGACACGCTGGAGCAGAACTTCGACCGGTTCGAGCGGTATCCCGGGTACACCTTCAACTTCACCGGCTCCGTGCGGTACGAGATGATGAAGGAGTATTACCCGGAAATGTACGTCCGACTGAAGGAGCACATTGCGGCGGGGCGGTGGTATGTGTCGGGTTCTTCCGTGGACGAAGGCGACGTCAACGTGCCCGCGGCCGAGTCGATCATCCGGCAGGTTCTGTATGGCAATGATTTCTTTCGGCGCGAGTTCGGCAAGGAGAGTCTCGACTTCATGCTCCCGGACTGCTTCGGATTCCCTGCGTCGATGCCGTCCATTTGGGCGCATTGCGGCTTGCTGGGCTTTTCGACGCAGAAGCTGACCTGGGGATCGGCCGTCGGAATTCCGTTCAAGATCGGACTGTGGGAGGGGCCCGACGGCAAATCGATCATCGCGGCGTTCGATCCGGGTCCGTATGTCGGCGCGATCAAGGGCCGCGTCGACACGAATCCGGAGTGGGTTCGGCGCGTCAACAAGAACGGCCGCGACTACGGCGTCTGGGCCGACTACCACTACTACGGCGTGGGCGATCAGGGCGGGGCCCCGCGGGCCGAAGACGTGAAGAATTACCTCGACAGCATGAACAACCCCGACGGCAAGATCACCGTGGCGCTGGTCTCGTCGGATCAAATGTTCAAGGACATCACGCCCGAGCAACGAAAGCGGCTTCCGCGTTACAAGGGCGATCTGCTGCTGACCGAGCATTCCGCCGGCACGCTCACGTCTCAGTCGTATATGAAACGCTGGAACCGCAAGAACGAAATCCTCGCCGACGCCGCCGAACGGGCCGCGGTTATCGCCCAGTGGCTCGGGGCGGCCCGCTATCCCCTCGAAAAAATCAACAAGTCGTGGGTCCGCGTCCTGGCCAATCAGATGCACGATATCCTGCCCGGCACGAGCCTTCCCCGGGCCTATACGTATTCCTGGAACGACGAGATAGTCGCGCTAAACGGGTTCGCGGCGGTCCTGTCGGACTCGGTCGGCGCGGTTGCCCGTTCGCTGGACACGCGGGCGAAGGGTATTCCATTGATTGTCTACAATCCGCTGGCCATCGATCGAGAGGACGTGGTCGAGGCTCGAATCGAGTATGAGGGCGCGGTCCCGAAGAGCGTTCTTGTCTACGGCCCCGACGGCAAGAGTACGCCGACGCAGATGCTGGGTCGCGATGATCGCTCGATACGGTTGCTGTTTGTTGCGGGCGTCCCGTCAGTGGGTTTCTCCGTCTACGACGTCCGTCCGGTCGACCGACATGACTCACAAGAGTCGGACCTGCTGATCTCGAAGAACGCGATCGAAAACGAACGCTACCGCGTAACCCTCAACGAGGCCGGAGACGTGAGTAGCATCGTGGACAAGAAGTCTGACGGCCGCGAACTACTCTCCGGGCCCGCGCAGCTCGTGTTCACGTATGAGAAACCTCGGCAGTATCCGGCGTGGAACATGGATTGGGCGGACCGAAAGAACGAACCGATCGGCGTTGTGAAGGGTCCCGCGAAGGTGCGCATCGTCGAGTCCGGTCCGGTCCGCGTGTCGCTCGAGATCGAGCGCCAGGCCCGCAACTCTATCTTCACGCAACAGATTCGTCTGGTCCGCGGCGAGGCCGGCAACCGCGTGGAGTTCTTGAGCGACATCGACTGGCAGTCCGTCGAGTGCGCCTTGAAGGCGTCATTCCCGCTCGCCGTGTCGAACCCCAAGGCAACCTACAACTGGGGCATGGGCACCGTCGAACGCGGCAACAACGAGCCGACAAAGTACGAAGTCCCCTCACACGAGTGGTTCGACCTGACCGATCGCTCGGGCGAATACGGTGTGTCGATCCTGGAGGACTGCAAGTTCGGCTCGGACAAGCCCGCGGACAACGTCGTCCGATTGACGCTGCTCTATACGCCGGGCGTTCGGTCGGGCTTTCTCGATCAGCACAGCCAGGACTGGGGCCGCCACGAAATTAAATACGCGCTGTACGGACACAAAGGCGACTGGAGACGCGGCCGTAGCGAATGGCAAGGCCGCCGACTCAACCAGCCGTTGATTCCATTTCAGGCCGAGACACACAAGGGTCCGCTGGGCAAGACCTTTTCCCTGGTGCGAACCAGCACGCGGCAGGTCGACATCCGAGCCCTCAAGCAGGCCGAGCATGGCGATTGGACGATCGTCCGCCTTCAGGAGTTGTGGGGGCGCAAGGCGGAGCATGTCGAAATCGCATTCGACAGACAAATCACCGAGGCACACGAGGTCGACGGCCAGGAGCGTCGCCTGGGCACGGCCGGATTGCAGGATGGCAAACTCGCGATCAGCATGATGCCATATAGCCCGCGAAGCTTCGCCGTGCGCCTGGCAAAGCCGAGCGCCGGGTTCGAGCCGCCGACGAGTACACCGCTACCGTTGAAATTCGATGTGGACGTCGTCAGCGCCGACGCCGACCGATCCGACGGGGAGCTTGATGGCGAAGGCCGCTCGATTCCCGCGGAGATGCTGCCGAATACGATTACAAGCGAAGGCATAGACTTCCGACTCGGCCCGACGACGCCCGGCAAAGCGCAGGCAGTCGCCTGTCGCGGTCAGGAGATCGAACTTCCGTCCGGCGATTACGACCGTCTGTACATTCTGGCGGCGGCTTCCGAAGACACCGTGGGGCATTTCAAGATCGACGATCGAACGCACGAGGAATCGATCCAGAAATGGACCGGATTCGTCGGGCAGTTCGACGACCGGGTGTGGGACCGTTCGTTCGACGAGATCGACTTCCGCTGCGAAGGCAAGGTCGTCGGCATCAACAACGGCTTTATCAAGCGCGACGCGATCGCGTGGTTCTGCACCCACCGCCACCACGCAACGCTCGGCAACGAGGCCTATAAGTTCAGCTACCTGTTCAAGTACGGATTCGACCTGCCCGACGGGGCGAGTAAGTTGACCCTGCCTGACAATCCCCGGATCAAGATCTTCGCCGTGACGGTCGCGGCTAATCCAAACGATCGGGTCCGTCCGGCCGCCGCGTTGTATGACGATTTTTCGGATCGCGAGCCGGTCGCGTTCCGTTACGCCTATCCGCCGCCGCCGGAGCCGGTCTTTTCCGGTCTCGAACCCATCGGCAAGGTCGCCATGGACCGGCAGCAGGATTTCGAATCGCTGTCCATGGGCCCGCCCTCGAACGGCGACTACGCGGACGAAACATCCGGCAACGATGTGGCCTTCCGTTACTTCGATGCCAATGGCAAGTATCGCCCGCACTTTGGATCGGGGGCGGTCGACGGAACGTTTCCGCGCCTCAACGACGGGGCCCGGGCCCAAAACGACGACGACACCGGGCGCTGCGTGTGGTACGACAACGAAGGCCGTTTCACCGTCGATCTGGGCGGGAGCGTCAGGCTCGACCGCATCAACACCTATTCGTGGCATCGCGGCGATCGGGCCCCGCAATACTTTTCGCTGTGGGGAACCAACGGCCCGCACATGCCGAGCGTCGGCTTCTCAAAGGGTGGGCACGACGGTTGGGTCCTCGTGGCCGTGGTGAACACGAAGGAGCTTGGAGAAGGCGGCGTCCACGGGTCGTCGGTCTCCGCCGGTGAAGGATTCCTCGGGCCGTTTCGCCATCTTCTTTGGATTGCCGAAGACGTCGGCCATGGCACGTTTTTCACGGAGATAGACATCCATGTCGAAGACTAGATGGATAGCGGTGTCGGCTTCCTGGGTGATTGCCATTGCGACACACCCGGTTGCGGGACACACGATCCTGCTGAGCCGCGGCACGGCCGTCGTGGAATGCAACCGCATCGTCGCAACGCTCGAAGTCGGTGCGGCGGATTTCGTTCACTACGGCTATATCCGCGCAACAAGTGGATTCAACCTGCAGCAGCTTCGCGACGCCGTGTCCATGCACGGACAACACCTCACCCGGCAATTCATCATACGCAACGTCGAGGGTGCACGTATATCGAGCCGGCTGGTCAACACTCGATTCGACGAGCCCGCGGAGGCGCGTCTCGATTACCGTGCGCTTCGGAACGTGCATGTCGAATACACGCTCGAAT
>JAPULF010000445.1 GCA_027295245.1 Planctomycetota bacterium | reverse complement strand
TTTCCTCCTCGTGGAGGATTCTGGCGAGTTCCTTGGCCATTTCGGCCGGCTCGCCTTCGAGCTTCCGGCCCGGCGGTCGCGGCGGCGGCGGCGAGAATTCTCCCATCCAGGTTCCCGCGGCCTGGCGCGAAAAGTCGGCGGCGCTGAATCCGAGGGCCGCCGCGTCGCGAACGTCGATCGGTTTCTTCTTGGCCTTCATCAGACCCGGCAGGGACGGGTATCGCGGCTCGCCCAAGCCCTTTTCGGCGGATAGGAGGCACGGCGTTTGTATCTCGATGACTTCGTCGGCCCCTTCGATTCGGCGGCGGACCGTGGCGGACTTGTAATCGTCGGCCCATTCGATGTTGGTGACGGCGCCGGCGTGGGGGATATCCAGTATCTCGGCCAGGGCCGGGCCGACCTGGCCGCTGTCGTAATCGATGGCGTGTTTGCCGGTGAGGATCAGATCGAAACCGGCGTCCTTGACGGCGGCGGCGATGACGCGGGCCGTCATCAGCTCCGTGATGCCGTCGAAGAGATCATCGCAGAGGTGGACGGCATGATCCACGCCCATCGCAAACGCCGTGCGCAAGGAATCCGCGTGATCGGCAGGCCCCATCGTGAGGACGGTGATCTCCGTACCGGAGTGCTTTTCGCGAATCCGCAGGGCCGCCTCGACCGCGAACTCGCAGAACGGGTTCATCACGAACTTGACGCCCTGGGTCTCAATGCCGCCGCCGTCGTCCCGAATCCGGATATTCGCGGTGGATTCGGGAACGTGCTTGACCAGAACCAATATCTTCATCGTGCCGCCTTCCGGACTGTTCGAGGACCCCCGCTCCCAATCGCCTGTCGAGCCGATTTGCGGGCGTCCGCCAGAATATCACGCCACGCAACGCGTAACAACATGGGTCCGCGGGCCGCCGATACGGCAAGAAAGTGCGATCTTCCGGGGCAGTCGTTACAATGGACGGTTGCCGGGGGGCGCTTCGGTTTCGGGCGGCGCGGCGCCGGATCAGGGTCCCGGGCTCGGGGCCCTCGAATGGGATGGACCCGGGCGGTGGTCGAGGCCTGCCTCGGACCACACGGCTCAAGTAGGAGAGGGACTCTATGGCGGCTCTTGTTCGAACGAAGACGGTCGGTTCGGTCGTTTTTCTGTTGGCGACCCTGACGGTCGCGGTTTCCGCATCCGGTCAGCAGTTTCAGGACTTCACCGGGGTGCTTTTTCCCTCGCCCAACCCGTCCGATTACACGAACTATATCGAGGCCGGCGATCTCAACGGCGACGGACACCTTGATCTGGTCTTCGCCAACGGCGGCAACTTTTCCAGCGCGGGCGCGCCCCAACTGCTGCGGGTGTACATCAACACCACCGGCAATGGAAAGTTTCTCGACGAAACCGTGGCGCGAACCGGCGGACTGACGGGCAACTATCGCGGCGTGGCTTTCGGCGACGTGGAACGGGATGGCGACCTGGACATGATTCTGTCCAGCGATTTCAACCGCCAGCCGCGCATGCTTATCAATGACGGCAACGGCTTTTTCTCGGACGAGACCGCCGCCCGGCTGCCGGTCATTACGCTGTCCTCGACGCGGGCCCAGTTTCTCGATATCGACAACGACGGCGACCTGGACATCTACATCAACAACGGGGGGACCACCAATCGATTCGGCTGCGGGCAGAATCGCATCTTCGTGAACAACGGCGACGGGGTCTTTGCCGACGAGACCAACACGCGGCACCCGCTCGGCAACGTGTGCCAGCCGATGGACGTGATTTGCTACGACTTCGACCGGGATTTCGATTTGGACATTTGTACCGGCAACCGGTCGACCAACCAGTCGAAGCTGTATCGCAACGACGGCGACGGGTTCTTCGACGACATCACCGCCGGCAACATGCCCGCAAACAGCAACACATATTCGTTCGACTTCGGCGACATAGACGGGGACGGGCTGATCGATCTGCTGGGCGCCAATGCCGGCCCGAGCAACAACGAATTGTTGCTTCGCGGCACCGGCACCGGTTCGTTCTTGAACGTGAGCGGCCAGATCATGCCCAACACCACCGGGGACGACAACGACAGCAAGTTCTTCGATCTGGACAACGACGGGGACCTGGACCTGATCATCGCGTCCCTGTTCCAGACGCGGGAGAAGATTTATATCAATGACGGCAACGGCAATTTCACGATTGACAATACGATTATCACGTCCAACAGCGATGCGACGCTGGATGTCATGGTCCTGGACGTAAACAACGACGGCCGGCCCGACATCGTTACGGGACAGGGTGAATCCGGCAATTTCCAGAATCGGATCTACCTCAATGTGACCGGCCCGCCGGATACGATTCCGCCGTCGATCGTGCAGACCGAAATGCTGTCCGACACGGCCGACCCGGTCGGGCCCTATGTGGTTCGCACGGTCGTGACGGACGGGATCACGTCCGACCGCGGCTTTTTCGACAAGGGCGTCTTCTTGAACTACAGCGTCAACGCCGGGCCGACTCAGCAGGTGGAAATGTTTTGGAGCGGCAATTCCATGTGGCGCGGGGAGATCCCCGGTCAGCCGTGCGGCGGGACGATCGAATACTTCGTGACCGCGAACGACTGGGTGAACAACACCGGCACCGGCAGCACGGAGTCTTTCACGGTCACGGGCGGGGGCACGCCCCCTCCGGGCGACATCAACGAGGATTGCGGCGTGGACCTCGTGGACGTCGACATTCTCGTGCAGGTCCTGATCGGCGCGGACACGGACCCGACGCACGTCGCCAATTCCGACCTCGACGGAAGCGGCACGGCCGACGGACTCGACATTCAGGTGATGATCGTCCTGCAAGTGCCGTAGGGGGCAGAGGAGCGGGGTTGTTGCCGTTTTGGCCCGACATGCCCCGATTTCGACTTGTATCAAGACGACAGTGATGGGAACAGGCATCGAGACCTGTCGGGGTGCGGCTGGTGATCGTGGGCGATGGGTCCGGCAGGCGAATAGGCGTATCAGTGTGTTGCGGCGGTTCGGGGTGCAAAAAGGCGCAATTCCTCGCGATGGGGCCGCGTAAGGGCCTCTGAGCGGGGGTTCGGGG
>JAPULF010000444.1 GCA_027295245.1 Planctomycetota bacterium | reverse complement strand
CATCGGGCCGCGGATCGACGCTATCAGGCGGCGGTTGTCAACGCACACGCGGACGAGATGGGCGCCCGGTTGGGCCCGGATTGGCAGGAAACGTACCTGGCATCGACTCGTCGGTTGCTACGCGACGGATTCGAATGATCGCACGGATCATCAGTATCGGAACGGAGTTGACCCTGGGTCAGTGCGTGGACACGAATGCGCCGTGGATCGCCCAACAATTGGCGGGCGTCGGGATCGCGTGCGGTGGTCACGTGACAGTGCCGGACGATCGACATGCCATCCGCGACGCGATCAAGTCGTCGGTCCGCGATGCGAAATGGGTGGTGATTACCGGCGGGCTCGGTCCTACTCCGGACGACTTGACTCGCGAGGCCCTCGCGGACGCGCTCGATTCCGCGCTTCACCTCGATCGGGCATCGCTCGATCGGATCGAGGCGTTCTTCCGAGATCGCAACCGCACCATGCCACGCGCGAACGAATGTCAGGCCATGATTCCGAATGGGGCCGTTCCGATCGAGAACACCTGCGGGACGGCTCCGGGTATTCGTGCCCGATTGGACGCGGCCGATGTCTACTTGCTGCCGGGCGTGCCGAGCGAAATGAAAGCCATGTTCGAGCGCGACGTCCGCCCGTCGCTGCATTCGACCGGGGACCAGGCCGTCATACGACAACACGTGCTGCACACGTTCGGCCTCAGCGAGGCGGACCTCGGACAAAAGCTGGCCGACCTCATGACGCGCGGTCGCAATCCAACCGTCGGTACCAGCGCCGCCGACCTCGTGATAACCCTACGGATCAACGGGCACGGTGCGACGCCCGACGCGGCCGACGGGTTGATCGAAACGGACGTAACCGAAATCCGCCGGAGGCTCGGCCGGCATGTTTTTGGAGACGGGAGCGACACGCTGGCGCACGCCGTCGGCCTGTTGCTCGGGGATCAGGGCGAGACGGTTGCAGTGGCCGAGTCCTGTACGGCCGGTCTATTGGCCAAGCGATTGACCGATGTTGCGGGCGCGAGCGCCTACTTTCTCGAGGGGATGGTGGTCTACGCCAACGCGTCCAAGCAGCGGATGCTGGACGTGCCGGGTGAGTTGATCGAGGCACACGGCGCGGTCAGCAAGGAAGTGGCCGAATCCATGGCCGTGAATTGTCGCCGGATAAGCGGGGCGCGTTACGCATTGAGCGCAACCGGAATCGCCGGCCCGGCCGGAGGGTCGCCCGCAAAGCCCGTCGGAACGGTGTATCTCGGTTTGGCATCCCCGGAATCGGTACAGGTCAAGGAGTTGCGACTCGGGGCGACTCTGACCCGCGAACAGGTCCGCGATCGGACTGTCAAGATCGCCCTGAACATGCTCCGGCTGGAACTGCTGCGCCGGAAGGAGTAAAACGCGGTCCGAACGCCGGAGCGAGTGCATGGTTGCCAAGGAAATTCAGATCCGCCCCATCGTGGGGCTCGAGATTCACGTCCAGCTTTCCACCCGAACAAAGATGTTCTGCCGGTGCCCGGTCGAATTCGCGGCCGCGCCGAATAGCCGGGTATGCCCGGTTTGCCTGGGTCTGCCGGGGGCGTTGCCGGTAATCAATCGGCGGGCGTACGAATTGGCCCTCAAGGCCGGGGTGGCGTTGAATTGTCGGGTCGCGGCCTTCACCAAGTGGGATCGCAAGAGCTACTACTATCCCGATATGCCCAAGAACTACCAGATCAGTCAATACGATCTGCCGCTGTCCGAGGACGGGCTGTTCGAGATTCCGCGGCCCGACGGCTCGACGAAGGCGATCGGGATCATACGGGCACACTTGGAAGAAGACGCCGGCAAGAATATGCACGAGGGTCTGGATCATACGCGCGTCGACCTGAACCGGGCCGGCACGCCGCTGCTGGAAATCGTCACGCGGCCGGACCTCTGTGGCGCCGACGAGGCGCAATTGTTCTGTACGGAGCTTCAACGTCTGGTGCGCTACCTGGGCATCTCCGAGGCCGACATGCAGAAGGGACAGATGCGCTTCGAGCCCAACGTCAACTTGGCCATTTCGTGGAACGGTCGGGAATACCGCACGCCGATCAGCGAGATCAAGAACCTCAATAGCTTCCGTTCGGTCCGGCTGGCAATCGGATACGAGATCGAACGTCAGGCCCGCGAATGGAAGGCCGATCATGACTACACGCTCGAGAAGCGGGGCAAGATGAACTTCGGTTGGGATGACGTGCGCGAGGCGACCGAGTTTCAGCGCGGCAAGGAGGAGTCTCATGACTATCGTTATTTTCCCGACCCCGACCTGACTCCCGCGGTGCCCGAACCGAACCTTATCGAGGCCATGCGAGCGGAAGTCGGGGAGCTGCCGGTGGCGCGGCAGCGGCGATTCGTCGCCGAATACGGCATGACCGACAAGGACTGCGAGATCATCCTGGCGGATCGGGAGACCGGCGTTCTCTATGAAGACGCGATTGGCGCGGGGGCAGATGCAAAGACGCTGACGAAGCACTTCATTGGAATCTGGAACCATATTGCCTCGGGTACGAATCGGTCGGTCGGCAGGCTGGGCGTGGACGCAGCACGGATCGCCGACCTCGCTGGGATCGTGACGGACGGGACGGTCAGCGCCACCGCGGCCCAACAGGTCGCCGATCTGATCTACCGGTCTCGAGAGGGTCCGCCCGACAGTGCCGAGCATATCGCGGCCGTCGCCGGGTTGGTTCAGGAACGAGACGAATCGGCGATGCAGGCGTGGGTCGACGAGGCCTTCGCAAGCAACCCGAAGGCGATCGAGGACGCCGCGAAGAACCCGAAAAAGGCCAAGGCGGCGGTGGGATTTTTGCGCGGGCAGGTGATGAAGCTCTCGAAGGGCAAGGCCGATCCCCGTTTGGCCGGCGAGTTGATCGAGAAGAAGTTGAAAGAGGCGTAATACTACCCTACGAACGTCGCACCTACCGGAGTAGCAACCCACGATGGCGTCACCCCAAACCAACCGAAGGCCCCTGGTCTCCGTCATCGGCTCCAGCGAGGCCGACGCAAACATGATTCGACTGGCCGAAGAGGTGGGCGCAGTCGTGGCTAAGCTGGGAGCCGGACTCGTTACCGGCGGGCGTACGGGCATCATGTCCGCCGCATCCAAGGGGTGCGCCGAGGCCGGTGGTACGGTCATCGCGGTGATTCCGGGAACCGACATGGACGAGGCCAACGGCTACGCGCACTACGTGATTCCGACCGGACTGGGATGGGCGCGAAACGTCATCACGGGCATCGCCGGCGACGTGATTGTCGTGATCGGCGGGGCCGCCGGAACGCTGAGCGAAATAGCCTTCGCCTGGATGTACGACCGGCCGGTGATTGCGCTGTCGGGCTCGGGCGGGTGGGCCGAAAAGACCGCCGGCCAAGCGCTCGATCACCGTCGCAATGACGTTGTGATCGACTGCGGTTCCATCGCCGAGTTGGAGATTACCCTTCGAGAACAGCTACGCAAAGCCGCAGGGGCGTGACTGCGAAATGCAACACTCAGCCCAAACCGACCCCACCGTCCAGCAGTCCGACGTCGATTGAGACAAGTTGCCACCGAAACTAAGTGCTGGTAAGTGAGCAACGTCCCATAAAGCGGCCCAATTCTCGGTCGACCTCCGAGGTCCGCGCGTAACCCAAGCCCTCGTCCAGATGAGTTCATTGGCGTTCGGGCCGGGCCGCAATTCCCTTGCTTTTTTGTTTTTGAGCGCGCGCCCTGTTTAGACGGCGCCAAGTTTGTTAGAATGCATGCTCGGGTCAGGAACAAACGACATTAGGGATTCATCGCGCATCCGGATCGCTCGGGCGAAAAGGTCGCGAATTCTATGCCGGCGAC
>JAPULF010000443.1 GCA_027295245.1 Planctomycetota bacterium | reverse complement strand
GACGCGATGGTCGGCAAATATCCATGTCGGTCGATATTCATCGAGCAGGGCGTTCAGCACGGAAGCGTCCCGATACGATTCGATGCAATCGACCAGAAACCCCCGGGGGTACGCTTCGAACCTCGAGTCCACGAACGGTTTTCGATGGGGTAATCGCCACAGGACGCCGTTGGCCAGCGACCACGGCATGTTCATCATTTCGCCGGGAGGCGGAGACGACGCGAGAAACGCTATCGCGGCATCGGGCCAGTCGCCGAGACTTCGACCCAAGCCGGGTTGGGTCCCGCCCAGCACCCTCGGGGGGCGGACCCATCGGTGAAACATGACGTTGCACGCCAGTGCCAACGTGACGCATGCCATGGCCGGCCGCAGAAACGCCAGGCGTTGTTTCGGTGGTCCGGTCGGGGTCGGAAACCTCCGCCGCGTGCGGGCGAAGACCGCGATACTCAGCATGCTGAAGAACACCAACCCTCGCATCGCGATCAGAACGAGTATCAGCGACATGCACCAAATGGCTGCATCAAACGTGTAAAAGCGGCGTCGGTTTTGCCACAGTGCGATGATTGCCGGAAGGGCGCATGTTATGGCGAGTCCGCATTCGACCGGTCGATTCCAAATGTAGGCAAGTTCACGAATGTGATGCCGGTGGTGGCCGACGCTGCCACCGGTCTGTTCGAACACCTCGAGAATCCGGGCCCCGATAGGCGAACAGAATGTGGCCCCGATGGAGGCCGCCACGGCCAGGAGCACCGGCCAAATCGGAACGGTTCGATCACGGCGGTCGACAGGCCCCGGTGCCCATCGGGAGATACATAGATGCGCGATCAACGCGAATTGGACCGCGAACCCCAACGGAAACAGTTGGTGGGAATTTACCCAACACAACTGAATGGCCGGGAGGAGCAGAATCCACCGACGGCCGCGGCGGAGGTAGGCGTCTATCGCGATGAGCAGGCAGGCGAGCCACACCATGCTGAACATGTCCGGCCGCAGGATCATGCGGCGCTGGAGCGCCATCATTCCGATCATCCACGGCAGGCACATCACGGCCGCGTGGCGCCATGGTCCGGCCCAACGGACGTAGAGCAGGAACACGCCCAGCCAACCGACACAGAGCAGGACACTGAGACCGGTCCATCCCGCAATCTGATGCACTACAAAGAGGAGAGACTGAAACAACGGATATTGTTGATAGAGCGGATAGTCCGCGAACGTATGGCTGAATGCGTTGGTGGTCGGCCAATGGCCGCTGGTAAAGGCCAGCCGCGCGGTTGCCAGGTGCCACGCCACGTCGCCGCATGCGAGGCGAATCATCGCGAACGCGATGAGGCTGAGTAGAACTGCGCCGGCTGCCGCCCACTCGATTGGCATGGGGCGGAACGACTCTACAGGTCGGTCTTGGCGCAGTCCTTTTCTTGTCTGGTGAATCTCCGCCGCCATTGTCAGGTTCATCGGTCGCAACGCGCCCTCGATGGACGAACCAACGGCGGCGTCGAGAAAGCGGCGTGGTCTTGTCGGGCACCAACGATCGGCGGATTCTTCCGAACCCGCGCATGAATTGCGCAAGCGTCCGATACTCGCGCTCCAAAACCACGCTTTTGTGCACGCGTCAGTCGCGGCGGGCGAGCGCAACTCTTTCCGCGTCGGTTGCGACAATATGACAACAGAACAAACCCCAAGGCTGTCCGATATCCCAGTATCAGTACGACTGGTCCAGAGGCAGGTCCGCTAGTGCATTTTCGATTCCAATACTGTGACCGCGGTTTGCTCAGAGGCGGTTTGTTTCTTATGTTAAAAGAGTCCGTCACCGATGCCAGTGCTGGCAGCCGGTTCGATGGGGATCGTCCGCGGAATGCTTGCGGCGGCCCGATCGGCGGACAACCCGGATTCTGCACGGCTTTCGCCGTGCGCCGGCGGGACCCAGAGTCCCACCGGGCCAGCGGGGGGAATCACACGGCGAAAAGCAATCGACCGCCTTGGAGCGGATGCACTTACTTGACTTCCCCTGAAAAGAATCGCTTCTTTTCGTACCGGGCCGATGGCACCATTCGCGGCAGGTACGGCGTTGGCGACCGGAAGATGAGGAGAGACGGCAGAAGGGACGCTGTCGCTTGGTTCCCCCCGTGTTGGGGGGACGCATGGATTGGCCCGCTCGTCGGTATGGAGTCGTAAGTGGGCCGTGCAGTGGAGCGACAACCCTGAAGCCCCTGCAGGAAAGGAGACTTTGTTATGAAGAAGTTGGTAGATCGCATGAGGGCATTCATTCGGGACGAAGACGGCGCTACCGCGACCGAGTACGCGGTGATGTTGGCGCTGATTATCGTGATTGCGTTGGGCGCAATTAGTGCGTTGGGCGAGAAGGTCTCGACCACGTTCGCCGACATCGAATCCAACATGCCGTAGGGATTTTACACGCCCGTCTCTCCACGGACGGGGCGGCCGGACAGGGATGCCGCGGCCGCGCAGTTGAACGTATCGGTGGCGGGCGGAGGACGGCCTCCGCCTGCCGCCATTGTTTTTTGGAAGGCACCGAGAAAGAAAAGGGACTGGGATGTTCCAGGACGGTCATGGTGAATTCGTGCTGGCGGCAATCGTACCGGTCGCACTGGTTGCGAGTTGGTACGATTGCCGCCAGCATCGCGTTCCCAATTGGTTGAACGCCGCGGTTGCCCTGACCGGACTCGGGGCCCAGGCCACCTTCGGCGGTGCGGCCGGCCTGGTGTTGGGGTTCCAGGGGATGCTGGTGGGTTTCGGCATGCTGGTTTTGCTTTGGGCCATGAAAGGCATGGGGGCCGGGGACGTCAAACTGATGGCGGCGCTGGGAACGTGGTTGGGTCCCCAGATGACATTCTTCGCGGTCCTGGTGGGCGGATTGGTCGGCGGCGTCGTGGCCCTCGGCATGATCGCCTATCACCGGAATTGGTCGGCCACCGCCTCCAATCTCGGTGTGCTCATGAATAAAGTGTCGCGTCTGGACACCGCGTTCAGCGATTGCGGCTCCGCACAGTCAATGGTCAAGTCGTCCGGCGTCGTTCCGTACGCCGTACCGCTTTCAATCGGGACGTTGATCGTCGTATTGGCCAACCATACCGGATGGTGGGAAGTGCTATGAAATTAATGAGACACAAGCATGGATTGAAACGCCGCGGCGTGGCGGCAGTGGAGGCCGCGATCGTGGCGCCCTTGGTGGTGATGGCGTTGTTGGCCATGATCGAAGTGGGCTACTCGTTCATGATTCGCCAAACCGTGACGCTGGCGTCACGCGAAGGCGCCCGGGCGGCTTCTATGCCCGGCGGCACGATCACGGACGTCAACGCCGCCGTCGACGCCACGATGGAGGGTCCGGGGCTGACCGGATATACGGTGACGAGCAACCTGGAGGCACTCGCGGAAACCGATACCGAGGTTTGGGTGTCGGTGTCGCTTCCGTTTGATCGGGCCTCTTTTACGGGAAACTTTCTGGGTGGCGGGTCGTTTAATATTGCCTCGACCACCACGATGCGGCGCGAAGGCGTCAACTAACAATCGCTGGATCGGCCGGCATCGGGCGACTTTTCTCGAGAGGGGGGCGGTGAGCCATGAAAGCCAAGACGATCATTCCAATGATCATTGGGCTCGGAGTCGGGTTCTTTGCAATCAAGATGGGCATCGACATGGTGCGCCGAGCCCAGGGTGAAAGCGGCGCCACGAAGAGCGTGGTGGTCGCGAAGTCCAAGATCGGCGTGGCCAGCCGCGTTACCGGTGTCATGCTGACCACCCGGGAGATTGCGGTGGCCCTGGTTCCGAAGGGGACCTTCAGCGATCCCAAGAAACTTGTCGGTCGCATTGCCAAGATGACGATTCCGCCGGGCATCGCCGTCAGCGAGTCCATGCTCGCTCCGCCCGGCGCCAGCCCGGGGCTGACTTCGAAGATTCCGAGCGGGTTTCGGGCGGTCAGCGTGAAAGTCAACGAGGCCTCCGCGGTTGCCGGATTCCTCAATCCGGGTGATCGCGTTGACGTCTTCGCCGTCCGCGGTAACCGGAGAAACAACGCGAGCAGCCGGCTCATTCTCTCGAGTATCCAGGTCGGCGCCGTCGGACAATCGATGAGTGAAGTCGCTTCCGATGGCAAGACCGTCCGGAACATGAAGTCCGTCACGCTTTTCCTGCGGCCCGAGCAGGTACCTACCCTCGACGCCGCGTCGACGAAGGGCGCCATTCGGCTCGCACTTCTCGGGCACGTCGAATCGGAGGTCGAAGAGTCGATCTGGTCGCGCATGCTCAAGCGGGCCGGGGAGTTTCAGCCGCCCGCGCCCGCGCCCGAACCGGCTCCCAAGCCGGTGGTGGTGGCCGCCGCCCCGAAACCACGCGTGGGGCACGTCGTCGAGGTGCTGCACGGAACGCGGTTGCAACGGCTCGTGTTCGATTCGTCCGGCAACTTGATGCGTGACGCAAGGATTGCCAGTCGCGTGCCGGCCATGCCCGAGCCGCATGAAGAAGCCGTTTCCGCATTCGAAGAACCACAGGGGGCGAGATCCTCGGAGATTAACTGAATGAACTCTGCCACGGATGGTCAAGAACATGATGGGGTTTCCGGCGCAAGGCGGCGTCGGCCCCGTCGAATCTCCAACGTCACCAAGTACGCGTGCTTGATCGCTGCTGTCGTACTAATCCCGCAGGCTTCGGCGCCTCCGGAGGTCGCGGTCGGTCAGGGCCAAACGAGCCTTGTGGGTACGTCCGTGCGCGTCGTCGCCAATCGGGCGATGAGCATTTTCGAGCCGGCGGCGTCACGCTTGCAAACACGCGGGTTCACGGCTGCGAACAGGCCCGCGTCGATCACGCGAGATTTCGAGACGACGGACTCGGGTTCGGCGACCGTCGAAGACCTGTTGGTTTTTCAGTCGCGCGATGCCGAATCGGCCGTGGCGCCTCCGGTCGACGCGGCTGTCGTCTCATCGCCAAGTCCGTCGGCAGGGTCATCGCCCGGTTCGTTCATACTTAGCATCGGTCCGAGCAGAAGCCCGTCCAGGCAGATCGTCGTTTCCAGGAACGACTCCGCGGTCATCAATCTGGCCGTCAAGATCGATCGGGCAGAAGTCCTGAACCCCAACATTGCAGGGGTGTTGGTCGAGTCGCCTATCCGGGTCGTGGTGACGGGCCTCGATATCGGGGTCACGCAGTTGGTGCTCAGGTCCGGGCAGGTCCAGCGCGTAATCGAAGTCATCGTCGAACTCGATCTCAGCAGGTTGCGCGAGCTTATCACCTTCGTCGCCCCGACCGCGCGGGTCACGGCTCGCAGCGTTCAGGGTGTGATTGTCCTTACGGGCACGGCGCCGAGCCATGCCGCCGTGCGGCGAATTATCGACATGGCCCGGTTGATCCAGGGCGGTGAAGTCAACAGCCAAATCGACGTCGCCGGCGTTCAGCAGACCATGCTGCGGGTTGTGGTTGCCGAGGTAAACAAGACGGCCTCGAGGCAACTCGGCGTGAACTGGGCCATCGGCGCGTCCGATTTGTCGCGCAACTTTTTCTTTGCCAACAATCTCAACCAGCTCAACCCGACGGTTTTCGCCAGTTCCGGACTGGCCAACGTGTTGCAAGGTCAACAACTGTATTCCGTGGGCGCGGTGGGGAACGGTGTTAATACGAACGTGACTTTCGGGTTCCCGAAGGCCGAGTTTCAGATGTTCATCACGGCACTACGCGAGAACAATCTATTTCGGATCCTGGCCGAGCCCAATCTGGTGGCGCTCAATGGTCAAACAGCGACCTTTCTTGCGGGCGGCGAGGTGCCGATACCGGTTGCGCAGGGCGGTGCGGTTGCCGGAGCGATCGTGATTGAATACAAGGAATTCGGCGTCAGGCTGGCCTTTACCCCGTCGATTTTGTCGGGACAGCGTTTGCGTATTCACGTGATGACGGAGATCAGCGATGCGATCCCCGGGACCCAGATCGTGGGTGGGTTGCCCGTGTTCAGTTTCACGACCAGGCGGGTCGAGTCGACCATCGAATGCGGCAACGGTCAGACGTTTGCAATCGCGGGATTGCTGCGTGATACCATTCAGGCGGTTGCATCGAAAATACCGGGATTCGGGGATCTGCCGATCCTTGGGGCGTTGTTCAGCTCCGTGGACTACCAGCGATCGAATACGGAACTGGTCGTGCTGGTGACTCCGCAATACGTCGAACCGCTCGAGCCCCACCAGGTTGCGCCGCCGCCCGGCTCGCTGATGACGGAGCCGAATGACTACGAACTCTTCGGGCTCCAGAAACTCGAGGGCGTGCCGCATCCCCGCCCGGAACATGACGGTGTCCCGCGCGACACGTTGCCGGTCAACACGGTGCCGGTCGCCCAAGCCTGGCCCACCACGCGGTTGATGTTGCAAGGGCCGTTGGGATTGTCGGACTACACGGAGAAGTAAGGGCGGCGCGCGTCGGCCTCCTGCGCGAAAGAAGACGCGGACGCATCGCAGGAGATGATCGAACGCCGGGGCCGGCCAAGCGGCCCGACTCGCTGCGTTGGGGGGATTAATCTCGAGAGACTTCAGAGCTTGCGGGCGGGCCGGAAATCGACCACATGCATGGTGCTCGGGTCGGGCGCCCGCACTGAATTGCTCCAAACAGATGGGGCTTTTCGGACGGCGACGGAAACTATAGAGGCAGTTGTCGGCGGCCGATAAGGGTGGTAACCGTTCTGGCACGAGGCGAGCGCGGTCCCCGACATTGTCGCCCTCCGACGGGGGGAAAGAACGCTGCGGTCATGACACAGCCAGCGCGCGTCATTCTCTTTACGACCGATGAATCCGCTGCGCCCGAAATCCGTCGGCAGATCACGGCGCTGCCGCGCGTCAAGATCGTTGCCGAACTCGACGAACCGTGTCTTCTAGCGCAGGCCGTTTCCCAGTTTCCCGCGGAAGTGGTGGTCGTGGATATCGATCGGTCCACGGACGTCGTTCTGGAATGCGTCTCCCAACTCACGCAAGCGTTTCGCGAACTGGTGGTCTTCGCCCTCAGCTCGGAAACGGGCGGCGACATCGTACTCCGGGCCATGCGTGCAGGCGTCAAGGAATATCTCGTCAAGCCGCTCAAGGCCGAGGATTTCGCCGCGGCCGTGGCGAGGGCCGTCACCCAGAAGACCGATCAGAAGGCCCCCGGGCAGCTCATTTCGATTATGGGAACCGCGGGGGGCGTCGGCACGACCACCCTCGCGACCAACCTGGCCGTGGAGCTTGCCGGACTGGTCGGCGAGGGCGGCAAGGTGGCAATCGTGGATTTGGACTTTCGGTTCGGTCAGGTGGCGACCCTGCTGGACCTTCACGGCCAGTTCACCGTGGCGGATTTGTGCCATACGCCGGAGCAGGTGGATCCCGAGCTCATCGAGAAGGCGGTCGTGAAGCACGAATCCGGTCTGCTTGTTCTGGCCCGGCCGCATTCGTTCGCGCAGGCCGAGACGATTACGGCGGCGCATTGTGCCAGCGTTTTTACCGAGCTCCAGGAGTTATGCGATTATGTCGTGGTAGATGGACCCACGCGCCACGATCCGGGCGGCCGGATCGTGCTCGATGCCGCGGACACGGTCTTGATGGTCCTACAATTGCTGGTCACCAGCGTCCGAAGTGCGGATCGCATGTTGCAAGAGCTTGCGACCCAGGGGTTTAATACCGACCGCATTTCGCTGCTTTGCAATCGAATGGGCCGAGAATCGGCGCATCTCGAGATTTCTCACGTCGAACAAACTTTGAATCGTAGGATATATGCGACGGTTTCGGATGATTGGAATGCCGTCAGCAGCAGTATCAACGTCGGGAAGCCGCTGAATGCGGAGTTCGGGCGTTCCAAGGTGCGTCGGGAGATTCAGGAACTCGCAAGACGGTTCCATGAGCCCGAGGCCTTGGCGGCGGAGGCCGCGAATCGAAGCGGCCTCCTCGGAAGGATCTTCAAGAAGGGCGCGAAGCCGCAGGCCGCAGCCACCGAGGCAGCCGCCGTTACGACCGCTTCGCCCGCCCAAACCAAACCTGCATAGATTGGGCGATTTGCTCGCCGTGGTGCCATGATTTTTTCGGGACCGCGCCGCTCGGCCTTCGAGAGATCGGGGCGGCGGCGGCCCGGCATATCGGTGCTCGGACTCGCCTTGATTCGGAGATTCATGCGGGATGAATGCTCTGCGCAGGCACCGACGCGCTCGACACATTGGCGCGGTCGAGGTCGGCTGCCTGCGATGAGCCGCGACTGTCACGCGCGTCGGGTGCGCGTCTGGAAGAAGGAGGAGGAGGTAGCGTGTTTGGAAAATCGAAGATACCGGTTCTGAATGCACCGCAAGTGCCCACGCGAAGTACCGAGGACTCGCAGTCTCCGGGTGTCCCTCAATCTCCGTCGGCGGGCAAGCAGCCTCCGGCGCTCAAGCCGATTGCGCCCAAGGCTCCGCCCAAACGCAAGGGCGATTCGCGGGATCGCTCGGACGAGTTCTACGAGCTCAAGACCAACATCCATCGCAAGCTGGTGGAAAACCTGGATCTTGCGGCGATGGGTACGCGAACGGATGACGACGTCAAGGATGAAGTCAAACAGGTCATCATGGACCTCTGCGAGCAGGAAGACGCCCTGCTCAATTTCAGCGAACGACAGCGGCTGGTCAGTGAAATCCTGGATGAGACCTTCGGCCTGGGGCCGCTCGAGACGCTGTTGAACGACCCTCACATCAGCGACATTCTGATCAACGGCCCCAAGCAGGTGTACGTCGAGCGAAAAGGCCGGCTTCAGATCAGCAACGTCAGGTTCAAGGATGACGCTCACTTGATGCACGTCATCGACAAGATCGTGTCTTCCGTCGGACGCCGATGCGATGAAGTCTCGCCGATGGTTGATGCCCGACTGAAGGACGGCTCTCGTGTCAATGCCGTGATTCCGCCGCTGGCGATCGACGGGCCTTCGATGTCCATTCGGCGGTTCGGGGCCGATCCGATCACGTGGGATGATTACATCAATTTCAATTCCATTACGCCCGAGATGGTCGATTTCCTGCGGGCGTGCGTGGCGGCCCAAATGAACATTCTGATCGTGGGCGGCACCGGGTCGGGCAAGACGACGTTGCTGAACAACCTGTCCTCGTTCATTCCGGACACCGATCGAATCGTGACGATCGAGGACGCCGCGGAATTGCAGCTCCGGCAGCCACACGTGGTGCGTTTGGAGTCGAGACCGCCGAACATCGAGGGCAAGGGTCGCGTCGCCATTCGCGACCTGCTGATCAACTCGCTGCGAATGCGGCCCGACCGGTTGGTGGTCGGTGAGTGCCGAGGCGCGGAAACCCTCGACATGCTGCAGGCGATGAACACCGGCCACGACGGGTCCATGACGACGATTCACGCGAACAGCGTCCGAGACGCGGTGCAGCGTGTTGAGACGATGGTCATGATGGCCGGCTTCGAGCTGCCGGTTAAGGCGATTCGCCAACAGTTCGCCAACGCGATTCATCTGATCGTCAATGCGGCCCGCCTCTCCGGAGGTCCCAGAAAAATCATGAGCATTGCCGAGGTCCAGGGCATGGAAGGCGAGACCGTGACGATTCAGGAGATTTTCAAATTTGAACAGCTCGGCATCGACGGGTCCGGAAAAGCGTACGGTCAGTTCCTGGCCACCGGGCTGAGACCGAGTTTCTTCGATCGGCTCAAGTATTCGGGCGTAGAACTTAGCCCGGAGCTGTTCGAGCGGCGGGTCCTTTTGACCGACAATAAGGAGTAGGCTGCACGGTCGACAGGGGGCTTTCGGCGATATGCTTGATTATGCTGCGTTAGCGGCGGGTGATCTGATGGAGCAGGTGGGCATTTATGCCCTCCCGCTTATCGGATCCACCATGCTTGCCTACGCGATATTCAATCTGGTCGGTGACCTGCGAAAGAAGGACACCCGGAAGATCACCGACCGGCTGAAGGATCGCGGCTCGCTTGGCGGCAGTCAGGAACGGATGGTCAAGGAGTCCATTCGGCGGCAGTCGAACAAGCCGAATTCCGGGATCGGCGCACTGATCACCAATCTGCAATTCGCCTCGAAGCTGCAGCGCATGCTGGATCAGGCCAACGTGCAATGGTCGGCCGCCGCGCTTCTTGTGAATATTGTCGGGCTGTCCGCGCTTGCGTTCATCGCATGTTACTTTCTCGAGCTTCCGTTGTGGGTCAGTATTACTGCGGCGGTCGCGCTTCTGATCTTGCCGCTCGTCGCGATCTCGGTCAAGCGCAACATGCGGATGAACAAGTTCATGTATCAGTTGCCGGATGTCTTCGAATTGATGAGCCAAGCCCTCCGGGCGGGACACTCCTTGCCGAACGCGATCCTGCTCATCAGCGAGCAGGTCCCCGATCCGGTCGGGACGGAGTTCGGCCGCGTGTTTCACGAACAAAACCTGGGCATCAAGATGGATGATGCCCTCAAGGGCATGGCGGATCGTGTCGGCTTGATGGACGTGAAGTTCTTCGTCACGGCAGTACTCATTCAGCGAGCCACCGGTGGAGACCTCGCGGAAGTTCTGGACAACATCAGCGGCGTGATTCGCGGAAGAATCAAACTGTTCGGTACGGTCAGGGCCCTGACGGCCGAGGGTCGGCTTTCCGGCTGGGTGCTGCTGGCCCTGCCAATCATCGTTTTCGTGTTGGAACTGGTGGTCAATCCGGAATATGCCCAGGTGCTGCTCGACGAGCCGCTGGGTCAATACATGCTGATAGGCGCGGGCGTGGCCCAGTTGCTCGGTTTGATCATGATCAAGAAGATTGTGAACATCAAGGTTTAGGAATCGCGGTATGGACCTCATGATCATGGCAGGCTTGGGCGCGGTGTCGGTCGTGCTCGTTCTGTATTCGCTCATTCCGAAAAAGCCGGAGCAGGAAGACGTCATCAAGCGCCGAACCGCCGGTCTGCGGCGCGATCAGGACCCCAACGCCCTGCGATCACAGGCCAAGCAGCGAGCGACCAAGCCAAGCTTGCTGGAGAAGGCGGCTCCGTTCCTTTCCAGACCACTCATGCCCAAGAGCGAGGACGAACAGACCAACATGCGGGCCAAGTTGGCCACTGCCGGGTACCGACGGGAATCATGCACCACCCTTTTCATGGCGAGCAAGATGGCTGCCGCGATCGCCGGCGGGGCCGTTGGAATCGTCATGGCGATCAACGCCGACAAGGAATTCGTCATTCTGCTCGGACAGACGCTTATCGGGGCGGGGCTCGGATTCATGTTGCCGAATCTGTGGCTCAACAGGGCCGTCAAGCGCCGGGCCGAAGCGATCACCAACGGCTTGCCGGACTCGCTTGATTTGATGGTGGTCGGGGTGGAGGCCGGACTCGGCCTTGATGCGGCCCTTCTTCGGGTCGGCGACGAGATGAAAAACGTCCACCCGGCGCTGTCCGAGGAGATGCAGATCGCGTCGGTCGAGACTCAGATGGGCGTGCCGAGAGGTGAGGCCCTGCACAAGATGGCCAACCGCACCGGCGTGGAAGAAATGAAGTCGCTTATCTCCATCATCGTCCAGGCCGAAAAGCTCGGTACCAGTATTGCCTCCGCCCTGCGAAACCAGTCCGAGGCACTCAGGACCAAGCGGCGCCAGAGGGCGGAGGAACGTGCCCAAAAGACCGCCGTTAAACTCCTGTTGCCCCTGATTCTGTTCATTTTCCCTACGATTTTCGTCGTGCTCGCCGGTCCCGCGGCGATTCAGTTGATGAAGACCTTCGGCGACATGTAACGGGCGCAGATTTCGCCGATTCCGTGGTTTGCCCTCCGCGACAGTTGCCCGGTTGGGCGTTCTGCCGATACCCCCTTGGGCGCTGTTGAAGCCCGGCGGCGTTCGCGGTGCGTCACGAGCGCGCGCGTCGGGCGGCGTGTTTTGGGAGCAGACCATGCGATTCACCTTACGAGTTTCGTTGCCGATTCTCCTCCTGATGCCGGCGTGGGGGGGCTGCCAGCCCGATGAGCACGTTCAGGCCAACGCTCCGCCGCAGGGCTATGGGTCCGAGCATCCCGTCATCACGGAGTACTACGTTTATCACAACGACCAGGGAATGCTTGCGGACCGGTGCATCGCCGATATCCACTTTATTCCTCACACCGCCGATCTTTCCGCGACGGGTTTGGCTCGGCTCGAACGATACGCGGAGTTGCTGGCGACGTCCGGCGGCACGCTTCACTACGACACCATGATCACCGACGAGATCCTACTGGCCGGCCGGCTCGAGACCGCGACGGCCTTTCTTGCGGAAGTCCTGCCCAGCACGCAGAGCATTGAAGTCGTCCGAGGCATGGCCGGCGGTCCGGGCATGACCGGACAGGAGGCCATCGATGCCGCGGCGGTGGCTCAGCAGCCGGAACCGCGCGGGACGGCCTATAAGCTTGCAGAATCGAGCGGAGGTTGATATGCGGCCGCGATTCCTGATTCCTCTGTTTGCGGCCTTGGCCGCGGTGTCCGGATGCCTGCAGACGGACAAGCAGGAAACGGCCGTCAATTGGCAGTCCGACCGGGACCGGGTACGCAATGCCAAGCCGGCCCCCGACATTCCGATCCTGCCCAAGACCTACTTCGCGGCCGGGCGGATGCTGGAGGGACAGGGCAACCTGCTGGGCGCCCTCGCGCAGTATGAGAAGGCCATCGCGGCCAACCCGCGGTATTCCCAGGCCTACAGTCGTCTGGGGATCCTCTATCAGCGGCTCGGCCGGTACGAGGACGCGGATCAGGCGTTTTTCAACGGCATCAGCGCCGTTCCGAGTTCCGCCTCGCTCCGAAACAATTTCGGCTACTGTCTCTTTTTGCAGCGGCGCACGGCCGAAGCGATGGAGCAATACCGCGCCGCACTCGAGATCCGCCCGGGTTTCGCGAAGGCCCGCATGAATCTGGCCTCGTTGCTGGCGCATTCCGGCCGCGGCGCCGAGAGCTACACGGAGTTTTGCCGCGTGGTTTCCTCCGACGTCGCCTATTACAACATCGGCGTCATCCGTCTGGAGGCAGGTGACTTCAAGTCCGCCACGAATCACTTCCACGAGGCCATCGAGATCAACCCGGAATTGACGGCCGCCACCGAGGGACTTCGCCGCGCGACCGCATTGGCGCGGAAGTCGGACCCCGGCCTGGCCCCTTCCTTGGCCGGGTCGATCGAAATCGACGAAGAGAGCCCCGTCCCGCTGCCCTGACTCGCCCGGGCCGCATTCGTTCACTCGCCCGATGCAGGCCGTCGCCCGCCGAACTACTCGCGCTCGAGACTCTTCGTTCGCGGAACGATCAGGCTGACGATCACGTTCACCATCAAGGCGGCGATGAACGCGGCGGTCAGGTTGTAGAACTCGAATCCCCATCGATCGGCGTCGTAGAGTTGGGGCCAGGCGATCGCGGTCGCGAACCCCACGCCCATGCCGGCGATGCAGCCCGCGTAGCTTGCGCGGCGCCAGAGCAACAGCAGGATGATCTGCGGTCCGAAGGATGCCCCCAGCATCGCCCATGCGTACGTCAAGACGTATTTGTAGACGCTGACCGACTCGTCGATGATGAGCCGGACCGCCCCCGCGCCGAGTGCCAATACGACAATCCGGTTGATCCACATCATTTGCGCGGGCCGTGCGTTTCGTCCGAAGAGACGGGCGTAGATGTCATGGGCGACGGCGCTGGCGGCCACAATCAGTTGGCTGTCGGCTGTCGAGCAGATCGCGGACAGCACCGCGGCGAGCACCATTCCCGCGAGTACGCCGGGCAGCATGTTCAGGCCGGCGACGACGAGGCCCGCTTCGCTTGCCGAGCCTTCGAACAGGGGCTTTGCCCACGGTTCGCCCGATTGGTAGACCGCCCGCACCAGGAGGCCGGTCGTGATGACGCCCCAGAAGATCAGACCGGTCCATACGGCGGAGATGACACCGGCCTTTCTTGCCTGGGATCGATCCTTGAGGGCCATGAACCGCACGAGTATGTGCGGCTGGCCGGGGTATCCGAAGTTGATCCCCATTGCGCGGCTGCCGAGGAGGAAGCCGAGAAGCCCGAGGCCGGACGCCTCCGGCAGCACTCGCATGAGATCGCCGGCCTTGACGCCGCGGGATTCGTCAACGGCGGTTGAAAGGTGCTCGCTGATGAACCCGTATCCGCCGTATTCGATCAGCATGTAAAGTGGGAACGCGAAGAGCGTGCCGACCATGATGACGGCCTGGGCGTAGTCGGTCCAACAGACCGCCCGAAAGCCGCCGGTGACGGTGTAGATCAAGACGATTCCGGCCCCGATCAGGACTCCGTATTTGTATTGCAAGCCGAACGTGCCGTGGAACGCCGTGCCGGCGGCGGCGAGTTGCCCGCCGACGTATGCCATCATGGAAACGAGGATGATGACGACCGAGAGCACCCGAAGAA
>JAPULF010000442.1 GCA_027295245.1 Planctomycetota bacterium | reverse complement strand
CGACCCTTTGGCTGACGGTGTCATGGGCGGTGCTTCGCGTATCGTAGAATTCCGACGGCAAGCGCTGTACACTCTCATTGGGGTGCCGGTTTCGGCGCGGTCGGTCGCGGTGCAAGTCCGTATTGCCCGATTTCGGAGATTGGAAACGTGTGGGACATCGAGGCGATCCGCAACGACATGCCGGTCGTGAAGCAATACAGCTTCATGGACCACGCCGCGGTGGCCCCGCTCAGCGGTCGGGCCGGGACCGCGATGCGACGGTTTCTGGAAGAAGCGGAGAACCACGGCTATGCCCGCGGCGGGCTGTATCCCGAGTCGAAACGGGTCCGGAAGCTGGCCTCCAAACTGGTCAACTGCCATCCCGAAGAATTGACGTTTGTCAAAAATACGAGCGAAGGCATGTGCCACGTGGCGAACGGGCTGCAGTTTTCCCGCGGCGACAACATCGTCTCCACGGCGTCCGAGTTCCCGGCCAACGTCTATCCCTGGATGAACCTCCAGCAGTCCGGCGTCCACTTCAAGATGGTGCCGGAGGACGGGGGGCGCATACCTCTCGAGCGGATCGTCGAGGCGATCGATTCCCGAACCCGACTCGTGACCGTCTCGGCGGTGCAATACGCCAGCGGATTTCGAACCGACCTCGCGGCCCTGGGCAACGCCTGCCAGGAGCGCGGCGTTCTGTTCTTCGTCGATGCGATCCAGGCCCTGGGCTGCCTGCCGATTGACGTGAAGGCCATGAAGATCGACTTCCTCAGCGCCGATGGTCACAAGTGGCTCTTGGGTCCCGAGGGCGCGGGCATTTTCTATTGTCGGCAGGAGTTGTTCGGTCTGGTCCGGCCGACCGGCGTCGGCTGGCTCAGCGTCAAGGACGCCCAGGACTTCGACCACTTTAATCTGGAGTTTCGGGACGACGCCCGGCGCTTCGACGGCGGTAGCTACAACCTGGCCGGCATCTGGGGACTCGGGGCGTCCCTGGAGTGGCTCCTGGAACTGGGAATCGACAAGATTTGGAACCGCGTCCGCATGCTGACCGATCGACTCGCCGAGGGCGTTCGGGAAAAGGGATACCGCGTCGTCAGTTCGCGAAACCCGGGCGAATCCAGCGGCATCGTCGCGTTCGTTTCCGATACACACGCCCATTCCCGCCTGGTCTCGCACCTTCGTCAGGAGCACCGCACGGTCATTGCCGCCCGCCGAGGCCGCCTCCGGGTCAGCCCCCACTTCTACAACACGGAACGCGAGATCGAGAAACTGATCTCACTCCTGCCGGGCCATTAGGCACGTTTTCAAGAGTCAATCGCCTTCTTTCGAGCCCCGAGCCCCGAGCCCCGGGCCCCGAGCCCCGACCGTCGAGGCGGGGTGTCCGACCAAGCTGTGCGCCGAAGAAGAACTCGGCGCCACCGTTCAAGTTCCAACCCGTAATGGCTGAGTGATCCCGGCGTTCCGCAGGTGCGTGGATGGGTTCCCGTTGCCCGAGCCGCCGAGTCGCGGTTCAATAGGCAGAATCCGGGACCCACGGCGAAAGGTTGTTCCGATGGGAGGTGGATCGTGATGACTGGTAATGCCGCGACGCACGACGACCCATCTGTCGATGCCCCGACCCGTGCGCTGATCGATGCGGCCCACAAATGCGAACCGCTGCCGGACATCAGTGACTACTTGCCGTTCACGAATCTGGGTGCGATGTGGTCGTCGCTCGCGGGCCGGCACGGAAACCGCCCGTGGCTCGGCTACTACCCCTGCGAGACCGACGACGAGTCGGCTCGTTGGTATACCTACGCGGAGTTCGCCGCCCTGATCGAACGGGTAGCCGCGCTGCTGTCGACCGAATTCGGAATCCGCCGCGGCGGTTCGGTGGCCACCCTGATGATCAACCAGCCGCTGACGGTCGCGACCTACTTCGCCGCATGGCGGATCGGAGCCCGCGTGGTCCCGGTCAACCCCGCCGAGGGCGACGACCGCGTGACGTACATCGTCGAGAACTCGGGGGCAACGCTTCTGCTGGCACACGTCGCCTGTCGAACCGACTTCTCCGGTCTGAATGCCGCCATTGGTCGGGAAGTCAAACGGGCATTCGTAGCCGACGGAGAGGGAGCCGTAGACGCCAGTCTGAAAGACTGGGTGGACTTCAATGGCGTCCTGGAGACCACCACTCTACCGGAGACCCCGCCGCCGGCCCCCGATCTGCCGTCCGATGTCGAGGCGCTGGTGGTCTACACCTCCGGCACGACCGGCCAACCCAAGGGTGTGGTACTCACGCAGCGGCAAATGCTGGCCGACGCCCACGCGATCAGCGCTTGGCACGACATCGACGAGCACACCGTCATGATGAACGTCCTGCCGATCCATCACGTGAACGGCACGGTGGTGACATTGCTGACCCCCGCCTTCGCCGGGGCTTCGGTGGTGGTCAACCGGCGGTTCCGTAGCGGCGGCTTCTGGCAAAAGCTTGCCGAGCACGACGTGGCAATCGTGAGTGTTGTGCCGACGCTGCTGCAGTTTCTGCTCGAATCGAAGGAGGATTTCGAGCCCGAGCGGATCCCCAATTTTCGCCATTTCATCTGCGGGGCGGGCCCGCTCTCGGTCGAGTTGGCCCGCGACTTCCAGGATCATTTCGGCCTGAAGATCGTCCACGGCTACGGCCTCAGCGAGACGGTGTGCTACTCCTGCTTCCTGCCGCCCGAGCTGCCCTGGCACGAGCACAACCGCTGGATGTACGACCACGGATTTCCGTCGATCGGCGTTCCGGTCGCGACGAATGAAATGGCCATCCACGGCGGCGAAGGCCGCCCGGTCGCCGACGGTGAGCGCGGCGAGATCGTCATCCGCGGTCACAACATCATGAAGGGCTACCTCCGCAACCCCGAGGCCAACGCAACCGCCTTTGCCCACGGTTGGTTTCGCAGCGGCGACGAAGGCTTCAAGCTCCGCGGCGAGGACGGCAACGACTATTACTTCATCACCGGCCGCATCAAGGAGCTGATCATCCGCGGCGGCATCAATATCTCCCCGTTCGAGATCGACGAGGTTCTGGCCGCCATGCCGGGCGTCCGCGTCGGCCTGGCAGTGGGCTTCGACAACCGCTACTACGGCGAGGAGGTCGGGGCCTACGTGCAGCGCGAGCCGGGCGGCAGCATCACGGACGAGGACGTGCTCTCGTGGTGTCGAGAAAAGCTGCCGGCCTCGAAGTGCCCCAAGGTGGTGGTCTTCGGCGACGACATCCCGGTGACCTCGACGGGCAAGTACCAGCGGGGGAAGCTGAAGCATTTGTTCGAGGCGTTCGCGGGGACGCAGTTTAGAGGATAATGTGCTTTGCCCACACAACCTGATCGCCTCGTCCCGAAATGGTATCAAGATCCCCTCTCGGGTGGCTTGATCCGGTTCAAGACGCCGCGGGGTGGCGGGTGTGATGGCCCGCATTCGATGTTCGGTGTTGTCCGACTGTTGATAGGTCTTGAGCCCGCGATCGTTACAACCGCATCATTCAGCGCCGTGCACCTATTCCTCGGCTACGGCGTCTCGCCGATGTCGATGATGCTGCACGCCACGATCGGCGCCAATCTCGCTTCCTTGGCCTTTTCGATCAGTTCGTCGCTTTCGGCGCCCGGGTTCAAAAAGAACTCGTTCGGGGCCTTTGTCCGAATCTCGTCGAGGAGGCCGAGGCCGACCGCCGG
>JAPULF010000441.1 GCA_027295245.1 Planctomycetota bacterium | reverse complement strand
GTCGGACGAGACGGGCATTCCGTCCAGTTGGAACGTGAAGGACAAGACCAACATCAAGTGGATCGCCAAGCTGGGTTCGCAAACCTACGGCAATCCGGTCATTTCCAACGGCAAGATCTTCATCGGCACGAACAACAACGGCAACCTGCGCCCGGGCATCAAGGGCGACAAGGGCGTGATCGTCTGCCTCGACGAGAAGACCGGAAAGGTCCTATGGCAGGCGACGCACGACAAACTGCCGACCGGCCGGGTGAACGACTGGCCGGAGCAGGGGATTTGTTCGTCACCGTGGGTGAGCGGCAATCGTATTTACTACGTGAGCAACGAGGCCCAGGTGGTCTGCGCGGATGTCAACGGAATGACCGACGGCAACAACGGGCCGTACAAGGACGAGAAGTACAAGGAGAGCCAAGACGCGGATTACATCTGGGTCTACGACATGATCGACGAGTTGGACGCCTTTCCGCACAACCTGGCGACCTGCTCGCCGGTCGGGTTCGGTGACATGGTCTTTATTTGCACGTCGAACGGCGTCGATGAGGGTCACTTAAACCTCCCGGAGCCGGACGCCCCCGACTTTATCGCATTGGACGCGAAGACCGGTAAGCTCCTGTGGGACCGCAACGAGCCGGCCGGCAACGTCCTTCACGGCGAGTGGTCGTCGCCGGCCTTCGGGATGGTGAAGGGCAAACCGATGGTGGTCTTCGGCGGCGGGGACGGTTGGTGCTACGCCTACGAGGCGAAGAGCGGCAAGCTCATTTGGAAGTTCGACCTGAACCCGAAAGATTCCAAGTGGGTCCTCGGAGGGCGCGGCACGCGCAACGCGATTATCGCGACGCCGGTCATCTATGACGACAAGGTGTTTCTCTGCGTCGGACAGGATCCGGAACACGGCGAGGGGGTCGGCCACCTCTACTGCATCGATGCCACCAAGACCGGCGACGTGACCGTATCCGGTCGCGTGTGGCACTACGGCGACGAAAACTACAAGCGATCGATGTCCACCGTGGCGATTCGCGACGGGCTGCTCTATGCGGCGGACCTGAGCGGGTTTTTTCATTGTCTCGACGTGAAGACCGGCAAGCGTATCTGGATGCACGATACGTTCGCCGCGATCTGGGGTTCGCCGTTCGTCGTAGACGGCAAGGTCATGCTGGGCACCGAGGATGGCGAGATCCTCGTCTTCAAGCACGGCAAGGAAAAGAAACTGCTCGCAACCATCGACATGCATAATTCGGTCTATACGACGCCCGTGGTGGCAAACGGTGTTCTCTATATTACGAACCGGAACACGCTGTTTGCGATCGAGGACAAGTCGGCCGGGACGAAGACCGCGGAGACGTCTCCCGGGGCCGATGAGTAACTCCAAGAGGGTGTTTGAGAAGCGGATTGCCGCGGTTGGGCCGTCAACTTGGAGATCCGGGAAGCCGCGGGTCGATGACTATGACCACCTCAACATCCTCACTTGATCAGAAAGTCGCCGCTGAACGCGAGCGGCTGGACGCCCACACCCGCGAGATCGTGGCGTGGCACTTCGATCCGGCGACCGGGTGCCCGTTCTGGCTCGACCGTGCGTCGAAGCTGGATTGGGATCCGCGGAACGAGATTCAGTGCTACGCGGATCTCGAAAAGTTCGAGCCGTTTCAAGACGAATGGCTGCGCGGCGGTCCGGTCCGGCGGTGGGTGCCGAAGGCGATGGCGGATCGGCCGATCTATGTTTTTGAGACCGGGGGGAGCACGGGCGTTCCTAAGAGCCGGGTGAATATCGACGACTTCCGAATCGACTACGAGATGTTCAGCGAGACGCTGTCGGATGCGACGTTTCCGCAGGGGGCCGATTGGCTGATGCTGGGCCCGAGCGGGCCGCGGCGGCTGCGGCTGGCGGTCGAGCATTTGGCGCAGTTTCGCGGGGGGATCAGCTTCTGCGTCGACATGGACCCGCGCTGGGTGATCAAGCTGGTCAAGTCCGGCCGCATGCAGCTCATGCACGAATACAAGGACCACGTCGTCAACCAGGGCCTGACACTATTGCGGGCCCATCCCAACATCCGCTGCCTGTTCACGACGCCGAAGCTGCTGGAGGCGTTGTGCGAGCGGATTTCGATCGTCAAGGCCGGTATCACGGGCGTCTTCTGCGGCGGGACGCAGATGACGCCGCAGTTTCATCGCTTTGCCCGCGAGGAGTTGCTGGAGGGCCATGCCGAGTTCGTCCCGACCTACGGCAACACCCTGATGGGCCTGGCGTGCTGTAAGCCGTTCGACCCGGCGGACCATTACGACATCATCTATCACCCGCCGTCGCCGCGGGCGATGGTCGAGGTGGTGGACTTCGACGACGAAAAGACGGTTGTCGAATACGGAGCATGGGGCCGGGCCCGTCTGACGACGCTCACGAAGGAGTTTTTCATGCCGCGTTTTCTGGAGCGGGACGAGTGCAAGCGAACGCCGCCCTGCGAGGCGTATCCGTGGGACGGCGTGGCGAACGTCCGGCCGTTTTCGGGGTTTCAGACGACGGTGGTTGAAGGGGTTTATTAGAGGAACCTGAAGAACGGGGTCTAATCCGAGCCGCGACCGTAAGGGAGCGGCATATGATACTGACGTAGGAATTGAATTCGGAAGAACCTCGATTCGTCACGAGTAGGCGAAAATGAATCGCAAAGCCTATCAGGTCGCGGTAGCCACATTTCGACAACGGCTCGAAGAATCGGAGAGATTCCACATGGGCGCGGGCAATGTTCACGAAACGCTGAACGCCTTGGCCGCCGACTTGGGCCGGGCCGGAATCGACTACGCGGTCATCGACGGCATGGCATTGAATGCCTATGGCTACAATCGCGAAACCGTGGACGTGGATGTGCTCGTGCGCCCGGAGGGACTCGACAGGTTTCATGACGAGTTTTCGGGACGAGGCTATCGTCCGGCATTTTCCGGCGCCCGCAAGACCTTTCGAAATACGCGGACTAACACGAAGGTCGAGTTTATCACGACGGGCGAATACCCCGGTGACGGCAAGCCGAAGCCGGTGGCCTTTCCCGATCCCGCGACCGTGGCGAACGAAGTGGAGGGCACGAAGTTCGTAAACCTTGAGACGCTCGTCGAACTCAAGCTCGCCTCCGGCATGACGCAGCCCGCCCGGCGGCGTGATCTGGCGGACGTTCAGGACTTGATTCGCCCCCTGGATCTCGATGAGTCATTCGCAGGCACTTTGGATTCGTATGTTCGCGAGATGTACATGACACTGCTCGATGAAGTTCAAAGTGAGGATTCCTTCAGGGAGAATCCGGTCGGAAAGGAATGACTTCGTGCCGCGAGCAACGGTAAATTGCTTTCGGGACGTGATGCGGATCCAACTCGCACCCGCC
>JAPULF010000440.1 GCA_027295245.1 Planctomycetota bacterium | reverse complement strand
TTCGCAATCGCATGGTCACCGGCGAATTCGTCCTCACGACGCCCAACCTCGGTCAGAACTTCGCGATGGGAAATCACCCCAGCGCGACGGGAACCTACCTGCCCTTCAAACGTGGACGATCGAACGCCGAGCACGAACAACGTGAATGGATCCGCGCCGCCGAACGGTCGGCCGGCCGGCCGCTCACGGCAAGCGAGGTCTCGAACTACTACCTGAATTCCGCGTTGGACTACATCGAATCCAACCCCGCCCCGTGGTTGAAACTGACGGCCAGGAAATGGCTCATGGTCTGGAATGCCTACGAAGCCCCCGACACCGAGGACTACTATCTGTACAAGGAATGGTCGCCGATGCTGAGGTTTCTGGATCGACTCCTGCACTTTGGTGTGCTGTTCCCGCTTGCCGCCGCCGGATGCGTGATGACATGGACGCGTCGGCGTGAGTTGTGGCCCCTGTACGGCTGGCTTCTGATCACGGCGGTCGCGGTCATGATCTTCGTTGTCTTCGCCCGATATCGCTTTCCGTTGGTCCCGGTGCTTGTCTTGTTTGCCGCAGCGGCGGTCATTGACACGGCTCGTCGGCTACGAGGAGCCGTTCAAAAACAGGCGCCTTCTAATTGGCGGGCGTTCGCAATTCCCATTCTCGCCTTGGGCGGCACTGCGCTGATCGCCAATCGAACCGTACTTCACGAACGGCGCCCCTACCCGACCTCGTACACCAATCACGCCGTGGCCCTCGCGGACGGGGGTCGATTCGACGAGGCGATCGCCGAACTCGAAAAGTCCTTCGCTCTCGCCCCTGACGACGTGGACGCCCATCTCGTCATGGGGAGCGTCTTGTTGGATCTGCACGGATTCGAGGCCGCCGCGTCGCACTACGATCGCGCCGGAACCGGCGACCCCAATTTCGGAGGGGCATTTCGCGGACTCGGAAACGCCCTCCTGGGAATGGGAAAGTTCGCGGAGGGCGCCGAAGAATTCAAGCATGCGCTCGCCCTGGACCCCTCGGATAGCGTCGCGCTCAGCGGACTGGCCACTTCAATCGCCCGACAGGGACGCTTCAACGAGGCGATCGACCTGTTCGAGCAGGTCCTGCACTCCGACCCCGAATCTGCCGACGCCCGCCTGAACCAGGGCAACACCTATGCGGCTGCCGGTCGCCTCGACGACGCCGCATCGGCCTACGAACGTCTTCTGCGAATCTACCCGCGACACGCGGACGCCCTCAATAACCTCGCGGCCGTCGAGGCCGGCCGCGGCCGGTATGCGCTGGCCGTTGGTTTCTACAAGCGGGCATTGAAGGTGGAACCCGATCGAATAGTTGCCCAGCGCGGCCTCGTAGCAGCCATGATCGGGGCAGGTCGGCGAAAGGAGGCGGTCGATTTCGCCGAACGAATCCTCGATCGCGATCCATCCAGGACCGATTTACGCCGCCTCCTGGACAATTGATCGATGCGACAAATCGCATGTCTTCCGGGCGGGCGCAAATCGGCCCGCCGCGATAGAATGATGTGAATGACAAGTCCGCTCAAATCTCGGCGCTGGGCCAAGTGGACCGGAACCACTCTTTGCCTTCTGATCGTGACGGCGTGGCTCTTCAACCTTGATCGTACCGCCTGGATAAACACACCCATCGTCTCGATTTGGCTCGGAGACGATTGCCTCGACATCATCGGGCCGGGGTCGATTCAGAAATGGCTGCGAACGAATCACGGAACGATCTCGATTCAAAAGCCCAACCACCGAGATGACGTCGTGTGGTTCCGACCGCCTCACATCGAAGGCGTCCTGTACGGGCCGAACGGCCAGGTCGATCGGGCATGGTTCGCCGTGCTACCGCTCTGGCTGCCGTTCGGGTTCTTTGTTGTTCCGACCGCGCTTCTTTGGATTAGCGGGAGGCGACACACCCCGCCCGGACTTTGCTCGTCGTGCGGCTACAACCTCACCGGCGCGAACCATCGGAGATGCCCGGAATGCGGAAAAAGAATAACCCCCGCACGAGACGGGGGTTCTGGAATCGAGGCTGACGAGACTCGAACTCGCAACCTCCGGCGTGACAGGCCGGCGCTCTAACCAATTGAGCTACAGCCCCTGGATGATCTCCCGCCGACGATTCCCTTCCGGCGGTAGAGCCTAGCGACATTAGCCAAGCCCCGCGCGGCTGTCAAGCGAGCCCGTCCGTGCGGCACTGGTGATGTTCGGGGAGCAGTGAAGAGAATAGGGGAGCATCGGCGTCCCGCCGGTGTGTATCAGCGTCTTGCACGGGCCGCCGGCCGCCCGCCCCGGGGATGCTCCCGTTGCAGATTTCACCGCCACCCGGACTCGACCCATTTCGATCGCGAATCTGAACTCGGCAGACATCGAGTTGACCCAAATTCAACAACGCCCGAAAATGCGCAGCCGACGACATCGGAAACTGTTGAAACACCACGACACGCGGAGGCTACCCCCATGAAATTCGACACCATCATTACCGGCGGAACCGTCGTCAACGCCGACCGGAGCGCCAAGGTCGACGTTGCGATCGTCGGCGAGAAAATCGCCAAGATCGGCAAGGGCCTGGCCAAGGCCGCCGGATCCAACGGCGCCAAGGTCATCGACGCCAAGGGCTG
>JAPULF010000044.1 GCA_027295245.1 Planctomycetota bacterium | reverse complement strand
GATCGCACGACCTTGGCAGGGTCGATGATGCCGGCCTTGACGAGGTCGCAGTATTCGTCCCGGCGGGCGTCGTAGCCGAAGTTCCCCGTCTTGGCGAGGATTTCGGACACCACCACGGCGCCGTCCTGGCCTGAATTGTCGGCGATCTGCCGTGCGGGAGCCGACAGGGCCCGCATGACGATGGTCATGCCGGTCCGCTCGTCACCGCTGACCTTCTTGGACGCGGCCTCGATCGGTTCGATCGTACGCAGTAGCGCCACACCGCCGCCGCACACGACTCCCTCTTCGACCGCCGCGCGGGTTGCATGGAACGCGTCGTCGACCAGGTCCTTCCGCTCCTTGACCTCGATCTCGGTGGCCCCGCCGACTCGAATCACCGCAACGCCGCCGACCAGCTTGGCCAGCCGCTCCTGCAGTTTCTCTCGGTCGTAATCGCTGGTTGTCTTTTCAATCTGCGTCTTGATCTGTTCGGCCCGGGCCGTGATGTCGGACTTCTTGCCGGCCCCGGATATGATCGTCGTGCAGTCCTTCTCGATAATGATCTTCTTGGCCCGGCCCAGTTGCTTCAATTCGATGTTTTCGAGCTTGATACCCAGATCTTCGCTGATCAGCTCGCCCGCAGTGACAACGGCGAGGTCACCCATCATGGCCTTCCGCCGATCGCCGAAGCCGGGGGCCTTCACGGCACAGCACTTGATAATGCCGCGGAGCCGATTGACCACCAGGGCCGCGAGGGCCTCGCCTTCGACATCTTCGGCAATGATCAGCACTGGTTTGCCGACGTTCACCAGTTTTTCGAGCAGCGGAACGAAATCCCGCACGGAACTGATCTTCTTCTCGAACAGCAGGACATAAACGTCCTCGAGTATGCACGACATGTCGTTGACGTCGGTGATGAAGTAGGGCGACACGTAGCCCTTGTCGAACTGCATCCCTTCCACCACTTCCTTCTCGATTTCGAGGCTCTTACCCTCCTCGACGGTCACGACGCCGTCATTGCCGACCTCTTTCAGGGCGTCGGCCATCATCTTGCCGATCGCCGAGTCGCCGTTGGCACTGATGGTGCCGACCTTGGCAATGTCGTCCGAGCCCTTGATCTTGATCGACATCTTTTCGATGTTCGCGACGGCAATCCGGACGGCCCGGTCGATCCCGCGCTTGAGCATCAACGGGTCGGCCCCGGCGGTAACGTTCTTGAGTCCCTCCTTGTAGATGGCCTCGGCAAGGACCACCGCGCTGGTCGTGCCGTCGCCGGCCACGTCCGAGGTCTTGCTCGCGACCTCGTTGACCATTTTCGCACCCATGTTCTCGAACGGCTGAGGAAGTTCGATCTCCTTCGAGACCGATACGCCGTCCTTGGTGACCCGGGGGGCGCCCCAGGACTTTTGCAGCAGGACGTTTCGCCCGGTCGGGCCGAGCGTGACCTTGACCGCCGCGGCCAGCTTGGTCAGTCCAGTCTTCATTCCCTCGCGGGCATGTTCCCGAAACAGCATTTGTTTGACAGCCATGTTGCCTATCCTGTTTGTCGCCGGCCGGTTGGCCGCCTTTGACTTCCCATTCGGCGGACCCGTTCCGCCACACGTTCGGATTTCTCACTCAATGATTGCGAGCACGTCATTTTCTCGCAGGACGGTGAACTGTTTGCCGCTGATCTCGACATCGGTGCCCGCGTACTTGGCGTAAAACACTTCGTCGCCGACCTTGACCGAGAGCCGCCCGCGGTTGCCGGAGTCCAATATCTTGCCGGGACCGGCCGCCACGACCGTGCCGCGTTGGGGTTTTTCCTTGGCTTGCTCGGGAAGGACGATGCCGCCCGCCGTTTTCTCTTCCGCTTCGTGCTGCTCGACAACGATGCGATCGTCGAGCGGTTGGATCTTCATGCGTGCCATGTTCTCTTGTCTCCTACGCTTTTTGTCCGGCGGGCGATCGGCCCGCGTCGTATCTTCCTAACGCCGGGCGACGGCTCCTACATCATGCCGCCCATGCCGCCCATGCCACCCATGCCGCCCATGCCGCCCATGCCGCCCATGCCGCCCATTTCGTCCATGCCGGGGCCGCCCGGGCCGCCCGGCGCATCGCCGTCATCGTCGGCGGGCTGGTCGGTAACGCAGCAATTGGTCGAGAGCAGAATGCGTGCCACGCTGCTCGCATTTTCCAACGCGGTTCGCGCGACTTTCGTCGGATCGATGACGCCGTCATTGATGAGATTGACGAACTCGCCGGTAAGTGCGTTAAACCCGAACGCGCCGGACTTGGATTCCACCTTGTGCAGCACGACACCGGGCTCTTCGCCGGCATTGGCCGCGATCGCCTTCAACGGGGCGGACAGGGCCGACCGGACAACTTCGACACCCGTTTTCTCATCGCCGCGGCGTCTGACAGAATCGAGTGCTTCGCGGGCACGAAGCAGGGCCACGCCGCCGCCGGGCACGATGCCTTCCTCGATGGCTGCCCGCGTCGCGTGCAGGGCGTCTTCATACCGGGCCTTTTTCTCTTTCATTTCGGCCTCGGTAGCCGCGCCGACCATGATCTCGGCGACGCCGCCGGAAAGCTTGGCCAGCCGCTCCTGGAGTTTTTCCTTATCGTAGTCGCTGGTGGTCGAATCGATTTCGCGGCGGATCATATCGATGCGACCCGCAATGGCCTTCGACGAGCCGGCCCCTTCCACCATCACCGTGTTGTCGGCGTCGATCCGGATCTTCTTAGCCTGGCCCAGATCGTTAATGGTGATGTTGTCGAGTTCGATGCCGAGGTCCTTGAAGATGGCTCTTCCGCCGGTGAGCACGGCGATGTCCTCCATCATGGCCTTTCGACGATCGCCGTAGCCGGGGGCCTTGACGGCCGCCACCAGCAAGACGCCGCGCAGCTTGTTGACCACCAGGGTTGCCAGGGCTTCGCCTTCGACGTCTTCGGCGATGATCAGAAGGGGACGCTTCGTTTGGGCCACTTTCTCGAGCAGCGGGACCAGTTTCGTAACGCTGCTGATCTTCTCCTCGAATACGAGCACGAATGCCTTTTCGAGAAACGTCTCCATGGCGTCGGGGTCCGTGACGAAGTGAGGAGAGAGATACCCGCGATCGAACTGCATTCCCTCGACGACCTCGATAGTGGTATCGAGGCTCTTGCCCTCCTCGATCGTGATCACCCCGTCCTTGCCGACCTGCTTGAAACACTCAGCCAGCCGCTTGCCGACCTCTGGGTCATTGTTGGCGGAAATACTGGCCACGCGCACGATGTCGTCGAGATTCTTGGCGTCGGCCTTGACCGGCTTGGACATCTCCTGGAGTGCCACACCCACGACCCGAACCGCCGCATCCATGCCCCGGCACAGGGCCATGGCGTCCGCCCCGGCGGCCACGTTCTTGAGGCCCTCCCGGAACATCGCCTCCGCCAGAACCGTCGCGGTGGTTGTTCCGTCGCCGGCAGACTGGGAGGTCTTGCTGGCGGCTTCTTTCACGAGCTGGGCGCCCAGATTCTCGTACTTGTCTTCCAGTTCGATTTCTTCCGCGACCATAACCCCGTCCTTCGTCACGGTGGGGGCTCCCCAGCCCTTATCGATGATCGCGCTTCGCCCGCGGGGGCCCAGCGTGGATTTGACAGCGTCACAGAGCTTTTCTACACCCGACAGCAGGGCCGATCGAGCATCTTCTTGAAACGCCAGTTGTTTGACACCCATGAAAGTGAGCCTCCTTGTAGGCAACCTCAGAACCGACTATTCGTCCATCAAGCTGTAATCCGGCTGTGGATGCACACCGGTACGTAAGGACGCTTGAGCAAGTCCCGTGCCCGACGGAGTGCCGTGCAGGCTTAACTATAACCTTCTATGTGATAACAGATTACAGCCGTACGCTCGCTCGGCTTGCACCGCTGCGAGACTGCCAACACGGCAGCCTGGGATCGCGATCCTGCCGTTGTGTCAGCACCCGGCGGAGGTCAATACTGGTTCAGACGCAGCCCCGCAGAGCGGAAATAGCCACCTTGCGATCGGCTCCATCTCGTTCAAACCACCAGGCAACGAATGCCGAAGCGATCTGGGCCTGAACGAACAGTGTGGCCGGATACATATAGCGGAAGTCCGGTGCGACCGTCCCCAGGAGGTAACTCGAGTAGTAGGCCGGCGGAAGAAGGAAGAGCGTGATCCGCAACGCGTGCATCGGTCGTGGCCCGCCACGAGTCCGAATCAGCCAGACAATTGCGCCGACAGCGGACGCCGCAAACCAAATCAAATGCACACCCGAGATCCACCGCAGAGTCCGATGCCCCGCCACTCGTTCGGCCGCGCCAAAGAGCCATGCACGGGCCCCACGCAGAGGGCCGGCGGGTCGGACGCCGTGATGGTTGGGGTCGAGGCCGTTGTTATACCAGTGAACCCAGTAATGGGTCGTCGACCAATCCAGAAGGAGTGCGAAGGCCCGCAGCTTTACTTCGACCAGCGTCATCGGAAATGAGCGGACGGCCCGCCGGTATTCCCGGTCGAGTTCCGGGTTTTCGGGCATGCGATTGCGGACATCGATGACATCGCGATTCAGAATCGGCGGCGTTTCCCATGCGACCGGGCCGATGTCGCCAAATCGATACCGCTTTCGAAAATCCGCGGAGAGATTGCCGTCGATGTAATCGAGCGACGCCCGGGATTCCGGATTCAGCACGACGATTCCTACCAGATCCAACGCCTTGACTTGATTCGCGCCACAGACGTGCTTCACGTCGAAGAGAAAGTCGATCGATCGTTGTCCAAGGAAGAACACCGCGACGGGAATCAGTGCAACCGCGCTTGCCCAGCGCACGCGGCGGCGACGGAGAACGATTCGGGCGATGATCCAGAATACGGGCAAGAGGACGATCGCGTTATGTCGCAGGGAGACTGCAAACGCCATCAGCATGCAAAGCAGCGCGAATCCGCCGAAGAATCGAAGTCGGCCGCTGCGTCTTACGGCGCCGTGCAGATGGATAGATATGGCGCCGATCCATAACAGCGTGATCGCCAGCCACGAATCTTTCCAGAATGTCATGAGGTAGTAGCCGAAGGGGGTCACGGGAATGAGCATGGCGAGCGTCAAGCCGGTCGCCAGCCATGCCCGATTTTCGGGCGACTTTCGCCGTTCCCATGACCATGCCAATTGGGCGTCGAGGAACGCCCGAAGCCCGAGCAGACCCGCGATGCACTGCAGCAACATCAACGTCCCGATATCGCCGCCGAGTCGAAAGATCGTCGCGAGCGCGGCGGCCATGATCGGCGGATGCCAGTCGTCTATCTGGAGCGATTTGGCCTGTCCGTATTGTTCCAGAGAGTCCGCCGACATGATGGCGGGATAGAACACCGACCACAGCACCACGGCCACCACCACCGTGACCGAGATCGGCATGGCCTTGCGAATCCACATCTTGAGTTCGGGATCGGCCTGGCTCGTATCGACCGCGACGGCTACCACGCAAAGTGGGCAAATGCCTTGTTCGCCTCGGCCTGCCGGTGGACTTCCTCGCGCTTGCCCATCGCGGCCCCCTGGCGGTTGTAGGCATCCAGCAGTTCGGCCGCCAGACGCTCGTTCATGGGCCGGCCTTTTTTCGAGCGGGTGGAATCCAGAATCCAGCGGATCGCCAGCGACTGCTTGCGCTTGTTGTTCACCGCCATCGGCACCTGATAGTTACTGCCGCCGACCCGCCGGCTGCGAATCTGGATGTTCGGCTTGACGTTAGTGACCGCGGTCTCAAACACTTCAATCGGCGGGATGTCCTTGACCTTCTCTCCAAGACGCTCGACGGCCTGGTAGAAGATCCGTTCGGCAACCGACTTCTTGCCGTCCCACATCATGCAGTTGATGAACTTGGATGCCAGCTTGTTGCTGAACTTGGGGTCCGCCCGAAGTTGCGCTGCGGACGCCGTCCACTTCTTGAAAGCCATGTCGATCCTCACTTCTGGCGCGCCGCCGGGGGGCTGCGCTATGCCGACGAATCTATTCGCCGATCACCATACTCGTCCGGCCAACGCCGGCCGTTGATCTATTTCTTTTGCCGTTTCGTTCCGTACTTGCTGCGCCCACGGGCCCGACGCACCTGAAACTTGTCCTGATCCTCCACGCTCGCACAGTCCAGCACGCCGCGAATCACGTGGTACCGAATGCCGGGCAAGTCACGCACCCGGCCGCCGCGAATCAGAACGATCGAGTGCTCCTGGAGATTGTGGCCGATGCCCGGGATATACGCCGTCACTTCCCGGCCGTTGGTCAGCCGCACGCGGGCAACCTTGCGAAGCGCGGAGTTGGGCTTCTTGGGCGTCATGGTCTTTACGATCAGGCAGACGCCGCGCCGTTCCGGACAGACCTCCAAGTCTCGCGACTTGGACTTCTTGGGCTTGTCCCGCCGGGGTCGTCTGCAAAGCTGATTGATGGTTGGCATGTCGGTTTCTCGAAAGTCGATTCGGGACCGCCCGCGGCGATCAAGGTCGAACCAAGCATCTTACTTGTCACCCTATTCCGGCGTCAAGCCGCCGGTTTTGTCAGGCCCCCACCCCGGATTCGTCTTTCGGCTCGCCGCCGTCAGGCTCGGCGAAGGCCCCGACCGACGTCGATTCCGTCGCAACCGCGCTGTCGGGCGCTTGGATCGTGGCGGCGCCCAGTTCCATCGTTTCCGGCAATGCCGTTTCGGCGGCCTCCACCAGCTCGGCCTCGGGTCCGCCCGGCATCCGAATCTCGGTCGGCTCTTCCGGGATCGGCTCGCCATAGTACGCCAACTGGAGGTTGAGCGTCGGCTTGAAACCCGTGCCTGCAGGAATCAGATGCCCCAGGATGACGTTTTCCTTCAAGCCGACGAGCGTGTCGACCGCACTGCTGAGACACGCTTCCGTGAGCACCTTGGTCGTCTCCTGGAAGCTGGCGGCCGAGATAAACGATTCGCTTCGCAGGGCGGCTTTGGTGATTCCCAACAGCAGCGTCGAAGCCGTTGCCGGCTTGGGCCTGCGACCCTTGGCCGGGGCCTTGCCGGCCTCTTCCAATTCGTCGTTCGCGGCCTGGAGTTTTTCCTTCAGCACGATCTCGCCTTCGGCCCACTCCGAGTCCCCGGAGTAAGACAGCTTCACGCTCTTGGCAAGCGTCTCGTTCACCTTCCGAAACTTGAACTTGTCAACGATTTCCATCGGAAGCAGATGTGAGTCGCCGGGGCTTTCGACCCGCACCTTGCGCAACATCTGACACAAGATGATCTCGATGTGCTTGTCGTTGATCGCCACGTTCTGCGAGCGGTAAACCGCCTGTACCTCCTTCAACAGGTACGCCTGAAGAGACTCCTCTCCCTTGATCTGGAGAATGTCGTGCGGCACCAGCGGTCCGTCGCACAGCGGGTCGCCCGCCTCGATCCGGTCGCCCGCGTGAACCAAGAGATGCTTGTCTTGCGGAACGTGGTGTTCGCGGGGCTCGAGATCCTTGCTGTCCGGGTTCACCACGATCGTCATCTTTCCGCGCCGCTTGTCGC
The DNA here is from genome assembly GCA_027295245.1 of Planctomycetota bacterium. Taxonomy (GTDB): domain Bacteria; phylum Planctomycetota; class Phycisphaerae; order UBA1845; family UTPLA1; genus JAPULF01. Next base: position 3,671 of record JAPULF010000044.1, on the reverse strand, counting down.
TTCGAATCTCAACAGTGCCGGTAATCTCGGCCATCACCGCGGGTTCCTTCGGCTTGCGGGCCTCGAAGATTTCGGTGACGCGAGGCAGACCCCCGGTGATGTCCTGCGTTCCAGCCAGTTCTCTCGGGCGACGGGCCAGCAGGTAGCCCGCTTTCACCTTGTCACCCTCGGCGACTTCGATACGGGCCTTCGCCGGGAGGTAGTGGTACTCGAGAATCTTTCCGTCCTTGTCTTCGATGATCACCTGGGGGTTCTTGTCGCCCCGATGTTCGACGACCACGTACTTGGACTCCGCCTTGCCTTCGGCCTCCAGCCGTACCGTGTCGCCCTCGATTACATCCTGGAACCGGACGAATCCCTCGGCCTCGCACAGAATGGGCGTCAAGTGAGGGTCCCATTTCAAAATGACGGTTCTGGCTTTGACCACTTGGCCTTCCTCGACGTTCAGCCGGGCGCCGTAGAGAATCTTGTGCCTTTCCAGTTCGCGGCCCTTTTCGTCGTTGATCGCCAACTCACCGTTGCGCTTCAAGACGATCATGTAGCTTTCTTGGGTCGCGGGGTCCTCCACCCGGACCGCATTCAGGTCGTGGAACTGAACCGTCCCGCCGGCGGTGCACTTGATCTCGTTTTCAACCAACGCATGACTCGCGACCCCGCCGGTATGGAACGTACGCATTGTCAACTGCGTGCCCGGCTCGCCGATCGACTGGGCCGCGATGATGCCAACCGCCATGCCCTCTTCGACCAAGTGACCCACCGACATGTCCACGCCGTAGCAGCGCGCACAAATGCCGAGCGGGGTGTCGCAGGTCAACGGACTTCGCACCCGGATGGTCTCCAGACCCAGTCCGCCCTCGGACGGCGAACTCTCGATCCGCCGAGCGATCTCCGTCGTGATGATGTCGTTTTCCTTGACGATTATTTCGTCCGTGACCGGATGGCGGATCGTATCACGGGCGATCCGGGCGATAATCGATTGCGAAAGCGCAATGACCACCTCTTCACCCTTGTAGAGCACCCCCTTGGTGACGCCGTTGATGGTTCCGCAATCGAGCCTGTTGATGATTACGTTCTGTGCCACGTCGGCGAGTTTTCGCGTCAGGTAGCCGCTGTCCGCGGTCTTGAGGGCGGTGTCAGCCAGTCCCTTTCTGGCTCCGTGCGTCGAACTGAAGTACTCCAGGACGCTCAGCCCTTCGCGGAAGTTGGCCTTGATCGGAGTCTCGATGATCTCACCCGACGGCTTGGCCATCAATGCACGCATCCCGGCAAGCTGACGGATTTGATCGACGCTCCCTCGGGCGCCGGAGTCGGTCATCAGATAGATCGGATTGAGATACCGACGTCCGCCGGCATCCGCCGTGACGGGCCTCATGTCCTTGTCGCGGAAGTCCGCCTTCAGCTCTTTCATCATCTCTTCGGTCACGGATTCGCGGGCATGCACCCAGATGTCGATCAGGGCGTTGTACCGCTCCATGTCGGTGATGGCACCCTGGCTGAATGCCTTGGTGATTCGATCGACCTTTTTCTGTGCCGCGTCAATGATCGCCTTCTTCTTCTCCGGAATTCGCATGTCGGTGACACAGAACGACAATCCCGCCAGCGTGCTCCGTTTGAAGCCCAACTCCTTGATGCGATCCAGAAGATCGATCGTCTCTTTTCTGCCCAGCAATGCGTGGCAGTCCGCGATCACGCGGGCCGATCCCTTTTGGCTCAACGCATAGTTGAAGAACGGCATTTTCTTCGGAAGAATGTCGTTGAAGATCAAACGCCCGACCGTGACCACCAGGATGCCGCTTTCCTGAATGGGTGAGGGACGAGCCTTCTGGTCCGTCACCATTTCCGTGCGATCGACGCGAACGCGAATCGGCTCGTGGATGTCGACCTTGCCGACTTCGTAGGCGAACATCGCCGCGGTCGCGGTCGCAAAACTGCGTTTGACGTCCTCTTCCGCGGGCAGCGAATCGCAGTATGTCAGGTAGTAAATCCCCATCGTGATGTCCTGACTCGGCGACATGATCGGCGTCCCGTTCGCGGGGCTGAAAATGTTGTTCGTCGCCATCATCAGGACGTGTGCCTCGGCCTGGGCCTCGATCGACAGGGGGAGATGAACCGCCATCTGGTCGCCGTCGAAGTCGGCGTTGAATCCCTTGCAGGCCAAGGGGTGAATCTTGATGGCGTTGCCTTCGACCAAGATCGGTTCGAACGCTTGAATGCCCATTCTGTGCAGGGTCGGGGCGCGGTTGAGCAGGACGGGGTGTTGATAGATGACCTCTTCCAGGATGTCCCAGATTTCCTGGTCACGCCGTTCCAACATCTTCTTGGCGGACTTGATCGTGTCGGCCAGACCGCGATCCTTCAGCTTGCGGATGATGAACGGCTGATAGAGTTCCAGGGCGATTTTCTTCGGCAGCCCGCACTGGTGCAGCTTCAACTCGGGACCGACGACGATGACGCTCCGCGCAGAGTAGTCCACCCGCTTGCCCAGAAGGTTCTCGCGGAACCGGCCCTGCTTGCCCTTGATCATGTCGGTCATGGACTTGAGCGGGCGGTTGGACGAACCCAGCACAGGGCGCCGGCAACGGCCGTTGTCGAACAAGGCGTCCACGGCCTGCTGGAGCATTCGCTTTTCGTTGCGAATGATCACTTCCGGTGCGTTCAGGTCGATCAGCTTCTTCAGACGGTTGTTGCGGTTGATGATCCGCCGGTACAGGTCGTTCAGGTCGCTGGTCGCGAAGTTTCCGCTCTCGAGCAGGACCAGCGGGCGAAGATCGGGCGGGATCACCGGGATGACGTCCATCACCAGCCATTGAGGGTCATTGGCGCTGTGTCGCAGGTTTTCGACGATCTTCAACCGCTTGGACAGGTCCTTGATCTTCTGCTTGCTGTTCGTCTTGGCCAAATCCTCGTGCAGGGTCTGGCTCAGCGTCGTCAGGTCCAGCCGGGCCAGCAGTTCGCGGACCGCTTCGGCCCCGAGCATCGCCGAAAAATTCTGGCCGTACTTCTCGACCGCCGCACGGTATTCGTCTTCCGAAAGGATTTGGCGTTCCTTGAGCGGAGTGTCGCCCGGGTCGACCACGGCGTAGTCCTGGAAGTAGATGACCTTTTCCAGGTCCGACGTCTTCATGTTCAGCAATGCCCCCAGGCGGCTCGGCATGGCCTTGAAGAACCAAATGTGGACGATCGGGGCCGCAAGGTTGATATGCCCCATCCGCTTCCGCCGGACGCGACTGTGCGTCACTTTGACCCCGCAGCGTTCGCAGATCATGCCCTTGTGCTTGGTCCCCTTGTACTTGCCGCAGAAGCACTCCCAGTCGCGCTCCGGACCGAATATCCGCTCGCAGAACAGGCCGTCTTTCTCGGCCCGGTAGGTGCGGTAGTTGATCGTCTCCGGCTTGCGCACTTCGCCGTAGGACCACGAACGGATGTCGTTCGGGGACGCCAGGGAGATCTTCACCGATCCGTAGTCGTTAACGAGATCGTAAATGTTGTCCACGTCTTGCGCTCCGATCTTGTTCTCGTGCCTGTCCCGCCTCGCCAGAGGCCACCCGAATTCCGACGCCGGTTACGAAGTCCCGGCCACTGCATGCGAAACCCGAACGTCAAGCGACATCGGTACGATGCCGGCGGTACGCTTGAATCCCAACTCCTCGCAAAAGTCCACTTCCGTCCCG
>JAPULF010000439.1 GCA_027295245.1 Planctomycetota bacterium | reverse complement strand
GTAACCGGGATAGGCGATTTCGAACAGCAGATCGATGATACCGATGATCTAGGTGCGGTTCGGGAGATAGCCGCGGCCGATGTGACTGGTACGAGGATCGGCCTTGTACCCCGCTACGATCCGGTCAACCAGTTCCTTGATTCGCTCGTCAATGTCGAATTCGCCGATCATGCGCCTGCCGGACTCCTCTGTTCGATGCGCCTCGGCTGCATCGAGTGTCGGGATCGTGACAGGGTCCATTCTACACGCCCGGCCGCCGATCGGCACGTCCGGCGGCGGAAGTCCGATCACACGTGCAATCCGAGGGTTCGGGTTGTAGAGTCATGGGTCGCGCGGTTAGCCTGTTGAGCAGCCGGGCGCGGGATTCCGCGGTGGTCGGCAATACGGGCATAGAACCGAATAGGAAGAGCGTCGCATGAACTTTAACGCCCTGGGCAACACGAGCGTGGTCGGCCTTCAGTGGGGCGACGAGGGCAAGGGCAAGATCGTCGATCTGCTGACGGAGCATTTCGACGTGGTGGTGCGTTACGCCGGCGGGGCCAACGCCGGTCACACGGTCATCGTCGGCGATCAGAGATTCGCCCTGCACCTGGTGCCCAGCGGAATCCTGAGACCCGACGTGCTAAGCCTGATCGGGCCGGGCGTGGCCCTCGATTTGGAAACGATCATGACGGAGATCGCGGGCCTCCGAGAGCGCGGCATCAAGGTCGACCGCAACCTGCTGATCTCGAACCGGGCCCACCTGGTCATGCCGTATCACAAGAAGCAGGACCTGTTGTCCGAGGCCCGCCTTGATCCCGACCGGAAAATCGGCACGACCGCCCGCGGCATCGGACCCTGCTACGCGGACAAGATGCTGCGCAGCACCGCCTTTCGCCTGGCCGACTTGTACAAGCCGGATGCCTTCCGGTCGCGACTGCGAGACGTCGTCGCCGACCGCAACAAGGTCTTCAACGCCCTCTACGGCGAGACCGAGCCGTTCGACGCCGACGCGATCGCCGATCAGTTCCTCGAATTCGGCGAGCGCATTCGCATGCACGTCGTGGACACGACCCAGGTACTGCACGAAGCCCTCGCCCGGTGCGAACGATTGCTGTTCGAAGGCGCCCAGGGAAGCCTGTTGGACATCGACCACGGGACCTTTCCATACGTCACCAGTTCCACGTGTACCGCGGGCGGCGTGGCCGCCGGCGCCGGCGTCCCACCCGCGTGCATCCACGACTACGTCGGCGTGATCAAGGCCTACACCACGCGCGTCGGCAGCGGACCATTCCCAACCGAACTGACCAACGCCACCGGCGACGCCATTCGGGTTCGCGGCCACGAGTACGGCACCACGACCGGGCGACCGCGGCGATGCGGCTGGTTCGATGCCTTCGCGACCAAGTACAGCATGGATCTCGCACGCATCACCCAGCTTTGCGTGATGCACCTGGACACGCTGGGGGGCTTTCCGGAAGTGCGGGTCTGCACCGGCTACCGTTATCGTGGCGAGCGCCTGAAGATTTTTCCGCCGGACATCGACGTGCTGAATGAGGTGGAACCGATTTACGAGACGATGCCGGGGTGGGACGCGGAAATTAACGCCGATGATAGTTACGAACAGTTGCCCCTGCCGGCTCGTCGTTATGTAGAGCGGCTGGAGGACCTGCTCGCCGCCCCGATCACGCTTGTCAGCGTCGGGGCCGACCGGCTTGCGACCCTGCATCGTCAGACCGCACCGCCCGCAATGGTACCGGCCCGCTGACAGAAAGGTACGAACCCTCATGGCGACCGCCCAAAAAATCGATCCGATGGCCGAGCTGGGTGTCCCGCCCGAAAAGCTGCCGCGCCGGGTGGCGATCATCATGGACGGCAACGGGCGTTGGGCCCGCCAACACGGCCTGAAACGCATCGAGGGCCATGAGGCGGGGGCGACCAACGTCCGGGAGATTGTCACGCAATGCGCCCGGCTCCACATCGATTGCCTTACGCTCTACACCTTCAGCACCGAAAACTGGAATCGTCCGATCGAAGAGATTGCCCATCTGATGGAGCTGTACGTCCGCTACCTGATCAAGGAGCGCGACGAGATCATGGAAAACGACGTGCGTCTGTTACAGATCGGCCGCCGCACCGGTTTGCCGGAGCCGGTCCTTCGCGAGCTGGACGAGACCGTGTCCATGTCCAGCGGAAACTCGGGCATGAAGCTCTGTCTGGCCCTGAATTACAGCAGCCGGGTGGAGATCGTGGACGCGGTGCGCTCGATCGCCCGACGCGTGGCCGACGGCGCCATGTCGCCGGAGGACGTGGATGAACAAACGATTACGGACGCGCTCTACACCTCCGGACTGGGCGACCCCGATTTGCTGATTCGCACCGCGGGCGAGATGCGCGTGAGCAACTTCCTGCTGTGGCAAATCAGCTATGCCGAGTTGTACGTGACGGACGCGCTCTGGCCGGACTTTCACGTGAACGAACTCTACGCGGCACTCCGGGAATACGCCCGGCGGGACCGCCGCTTCGGACACGCAAGTAGCAAATAGGCGGGAAAAAACGACTCGGGGTGGTCGATGGGGGGTCCAAGGTGTCGGCATGCCGGTTGCAATCCTGTGCATACTGCTCGCCTCGCCCCTCGGCAACGGTGAGAAGGGGCTCGACGAACTGCTGCGCGAACACTTCCTCGCCCGATCCACGGCAAAGCGCCGCAGCATCCAGAAGAAAATCCTCTCGACCGACGGCCTGACGACAAAGGCGTTGGCATCGACCATTCGAAAACTGAATCTCTGGGAACCGCAACCGGCCGGAGAGCGAGAGATCGCGGTGCGCCTGCGTCGAGGACAATCATCGGAAAAGCAGGTCTTGGTACGGATTCCGCAGGGGTACAAACCCGATAAGGCATGGCCGCTCGTAATCACGCTTCACGGCCGGGGCCAATCCGCCCGATCGATGTTGCAATACACCAAGAAGATACTCTCCGAACGCGTCGACGAGTTTATCGTGGCGGCCCCCCAAGACCTGGGCCCGATCGGCTTCACGGAGCCGGGCCACGTCGCCGCCCGGCCGCGCAGTCTCGTGAACGGCCTTAGAAGACACTTTCGCATCGACAGCGACCGCGTCTATCTGATCGGCTATTCCCTGGGAAGCCACAACGCCTGGATGGCAACGGTGATGCACTCGGATTGCTTCGCCGGCGTCGTGCCGCTTGCCACGCCGCTGCAAGTCGTCGGCGACACGTTGATCTACGAAGAATTGCTGCCGAACTGCCGGAACACCGCGATCCTTTTCTGCTGGGGAAGGCAGGACACCCTCGGCCCGGACGGTCAGCCACACCCGCAGGGCGGAAATGCCGCCTTGAACCGCCACCTGTCGGGCGTGATCGACGGCCTCGATTTCAAGCGATTCGCATTCGTCGAGTATCCGGACAAAGACCACTTCGGTATCGTGCCGCCGCCCGACAAGTTCTCGTCGCTACTCGATTACCAGCGCCGAAAACTCCCCAAACACGTTCGGCAGGTCTATCGCCTCATCGAGCAGAGCCGGGCATATTGGCTGGCCTCCGAACGATTGCAGGGCAAGCCGTTGCCCAACGATCAGTTGCGCATACCGGTCGAACCCGGCGAGGACCCCCGCATCGCGCAACGAAAGTACATCATTGCCCAGCTCGGACTGGTCGAGGGCCGCTGCAAGGGCCGAACGATCGACCTCACGACCCGCCGCACCGGACGCGTCGTCTTATACCTCAGCGACTCGCTCGTCGACCTCGACAAACCGGTGCGAATCATCCGAAACAAACGCGAACGGTTCCGCGGCCGCATCCCGCGCAACGCCCGCGTCATGCTGGAGGAGGCCGCCCAAAGTTGGGATTTCGACAGGCTGTTCACCGCCCGAGTGGTCATCCCGCTCGCGGGCAAGGTCAAATTCGGGTATCCGCCGGACAAGAAGGGACGCCGCGCCAAATAGGGCCGTGACACAAAAAGACGGCGGCTATTTTGTATAGACCCTTTCCTTGATCGTCGGGCGTCTCGCCGCCCGGTGCCTCGCCGACCGGCCTCGATCCCCATGCTGCATGCCGTAGTTCTTGATCAGCGAGCGGATGCTCTGAAGCTGGGCCTGCCAGGCGCCCTCGCTGTAGCCGCCGCCGAGCGTCATGACGATCGGGACGCCTCGCCGGTCGGCCTCCGCGAAGACCCGTCGGTCGCGCTCCACGATCCCGCGTGCAGTCAGTTGGAAGTGAGCCAGCGGATCGCCGGCGAGGCCGTCAACGCCGGCCTGCAGAAAAACGATGTCCGGACGGGCGCGCTCGAAGAGTTCGGGGAGATTCTCCGACAAGACGGCGAGAAGGTCCTCGTCCGTGGTGTACGCAGGCATGGGAACATCGAGATCGTTGGACTCTTTGGGAATGGGATAGATGTCCTCTTCGAACACGTCGAACGTGAAGACCCGATCGTCTCGCGCCACGCAAACGGCCGTTCCGTTCCCCTGATGGACGTCCAAATCGATAATGAGCACTCGGTCGATCAGGCCTTCGGCTTGAAGGACGCGAATGGCGATCGGCATATCGGCGTAGATGCAGAAGCCGCCGCCGCGGTCGGGCTCGGCATGGTGGTAGCCGCCACCCAGGTTGATCGCCTTGCCGTACCGCACTGCAAGCCGGGCCGCCAGCAACGTGCCGCCGGTGGCGCATCGAAACGGTTTCAGTATCGCGAGATCGGCCAGGGCCGAAGGCGCAAACGCCAGGGGGCCGAATTCCAGGTATTCGGCGAGACACGCCGGGTCTCGAAGGCGATCGAGATAGTCGGGCGTGTGAACCGTCAAGAGCCGGTCACGGCCGATCGGCTCCGGAACGAAAACGCATGACGGGCAAATCAACCCCTCGGTTACCAGTTGCAGGTAGATTCTCGCATACTTGTTTATGTCGAAGGGATGCAGCTTTTCCAGGCCGAGCATGCCGATCTGATATTGCTGGGAGTAGACGATGCAGATCTCGTCGTTCAGCGGCCTGCCTTCACGCGGATGTTTGACCTGCTTGAAGGAACGCGGCGCAAAGCACCCCGAACAAAGGAGAAATACCCCCGCGATGAGTCCGATTCGACACCCGAGCATTCTCGGCATGACCGACCCTCGTTTGAGCGCCCTATTGCGATGCGATTCGAACGTACATAATAGCATGTCGGCGGCGAAGGGTCACGGAGAACCCATGGCCGGCGGAACGGTGACACCATGAAGCCCGGCTTTCCAACCGTGAACGAACAAATGGACCGGCTGAAGCGCGGCTGCGAGGCGATCTACAGCGAGGCCGATCTGACAGAGCGACTCGAATCGTGCCGCCGCGAAGGGCGGCCATTACGGGTCAAGCTCGGACTCGACCCGACCGCCCCCGACATCCACCTCGGGCACACCGTGGTCTTGCAGAAGATGCGGCAGTTTCAGGACTGCGGCCATCGGGCCGTCCTGATCATCGGGGACTTCACGTCTCGAATCGGCGACCCGACCGGCCGAACCAAGACCCGGCCCGTTCTCGATGATGCGTCGATCAAGGCCAACGCCAAGACCTACTTCGATCAGGCCGGTCACGTCTTGGACACGTCCGAGGACAAGTTGGAGATACGTTACAACAGCGAGTGGTTGGCCGATCTCGATCTGGCGGACATTCTGCGGCTGACGGGCCACGTCACGGTCGCGCAAATGATCCAGCGCGAAAGCTTCAAAAAGCGTCTCAAAGAGGGCGTCGATATCGCCATGACGGAGCTGTTGTACCCGTTGATGCAGGGGTATGACTCCGTCATGATCGATGCGGACGTGGAACTGGGCGGTACCGATCAGACCTTTAACAACCTGTTGGGGCGCGACCTGATGGGCCGCCACGGCAAGCCCAAGCAGATCGTGGTCATCATGCCGATCCTCCGCGGGCTCGACGGCGTCGAAAAAATGAGCAAGTCGCTCGGCAACTACATCGGAATAACCGATGGGCCCAAGGACATGTTTGGCAAGACCATGCGGATCGACGACGGCCTCATGCCCGAGTGGTACGCCCTGCTCACAAATCTGCCGCGCGAGAAAATAGAAAATCTGTGTGATCCCGCGCGTACCCATCCCCGCGAGGCCAAGGTTCGGCTCGCCAAGACCATCGTGGCGCAATTCCACGACGAGGCCGCGGCCGATGCGGAAGAAGAACTGTGGCAAAAGGTGATGGTCGATGGCGGAATGCGCGACGACATTCCGAACAAGACGGTCTCCGATTCGCTTGTCAAACCCGGTGCGGGGCAAGACGCCGCTTGCCAATTCGACAAGTTTCGTTTGGTGGTCGAGTGCGGCTTCGCGGCAAGCAACAGCGAGGCACGCCGGTTGATCCGGCAAAAGGGCATTCGCCTCAACGACGACGTCGTCGCCGAGCAGCCGACAGAAATCGCCATCCGCCACGGCGACATCTTGCGACGCGGAAAACGCGAGGCCGTCAGATTGCAGCTTGAACCCGGCGCCGAGCCGAGCTAAGCGTGCACCGAACGCAATCAAGAGCCACTGAACTTGATGGATTCAACAGCTAAACCCGATCCCGCTTCACTTGTCGGCCGATTCGTGGTGGTCGCCGGTGGAATCAGGCACACCGGCATCACGTTCGACGAATTGACGGCGTTACTGAATCGTGCCGAGTCGAGTGATCCCGCAGACGAGATCATCATTCATCGCATTCATCGCGTGTATGATGACGGCAAGATGGAACTGGTGGGCACGGAAAAGTCCGCCCTTGTCGGAACCGATTGCCTGTTGCTGCCATTCGCGCAGGTGCGCGACGCACGTGCGGAGTTCGAGCGTCTCAAGACGACTGCCCTTGAAACGCCCCCGCCGTGCCGAATCCACCTCGCCCTGAAGAAAATCACCGACGTGCAACCGCCCCACGTGGTCGGGCTGGTCTTTCCCGCGGTGTGCAGCGATGCGATTCGCCACTGGATGAATCGGACCCGAGCGGAACGCGTCGAATACGCCGACGGTGGAGCGACGGCACTCGAACGATTCGAAGACGGCGGCCCCGCCATCGTCGAGGCGACACTGAAGACGGAACGCGACGATTGAACACTCACGGACCGGCCGCGGGCGAGTCGGCCCCTTGCGACGTGGCCCCTTCCGACGCGGCCATA
>JAPULF010000438.1 GCA_027295245.1 Planctomycetota bacterium | reverse complement strand
TCTCCAGTTGGCGCCGGAGATAGTCCTTACAGGCGAGGACTTCGTCGGGGGCGGGATCTCTATTATCCGGCGGGCGGCACTTCAAGACGTTGCAAATGTATACATCCTCGCGGCGCAATCCCATGCCCTTCTGGATCATGTCGGTAAGCAGACGGCCCGCCCGGCCGACGAACGGCTCGCCGCTCACATCCTCGTCGTGGCCCGGGGCCTCGCCGACAAATGCGATGCGGGCCGTCGGGCTGCCGACGCCGTAAACGGTCTTTTCCCGCGTTTTGGAGAGCCCGCATTGGGTGCAACCCTTGACCTCGTCGTCGTCGATCTGGGCAAGCTGAATGCGGCGTTGTTCGGTTTCTTCGGTCGTGAATGTCCGGGGAACCACCACGACGGTCCCGGCTTGGGCCGTCGCCGGGGGGGCTTTGCGCTTGGGGACTCGTATTGGAAGGGCCGTTGCGCCCAGTAGGCGGTCCGCCTCGAATCGATCGCGCAAGGCCCGTCGAATCTGATCACCCGTCGCCGGCTGCATCTTCGGTCCTCCGTGCCGTTACGCGGTCGCCGACGGCGACAATGACCTGACCTTCATCGAGCCGGGCCGCCGCCGCCTTCTTGCCCGAAAACCGGCGATTGACGCGGGCCACCGCGATCGGCTCGCCGTCGCGCGTGATGGTGACGCGTTGTCCGTAGTACAGAGGCCGGTCCCGGGTGTCAAACAAGAACATGCGGGCCGCTTCGCTGACCTCTGTAACGGCGCCGAATTCGAGGGCCTCGGGAAGCGCTGCGATTTTGGCGAGGGCCTTCTTGATCGCCCCGGCGGTTTTGCCGGGGGCGGCGCCGAGTTGTCGACCCAATTCCTCCTCGCCACGCGGCGAACCGAGCCGGACCAATTCCAGCGCCGAATCGAGCCTTATCGCCGAGTCGTCCGAATTCAAGAACTCCAGCAGCAGCGGCTCGGCCGCGTCCGCATGAAGACGTTTGGTCAGTTCGATGAGACTGCGATGGACGGCCGTGCCGCGCTGTGCCAATTGCCGGCGCACCTCAATCGGCCCAATGAGCCCTCGCGGCGACAGGTACGCCGGTTCGTAGCGGTAGTAGACCTCCAGTGTCAGTGTGTTGATGGCGGTCGAATAGATTCGGCTGCCCGATCTACCCCATTTGCCCCAACCTCGACCGAAGGCCGGCCAGCTTCCGTAATTGTGGCGCCGACTTCCGTCTTTGCGGACCGGCCGTTCCTGGTATTCGAGGATTGTACGGCGCAGGGCCGCATTCCATCGGGTCCACGTATCGCCGCCGGCATTGAATGCCGCCAGCGTGCCGTAGTACCAGTAGTATTCGTTGTGCAGCTCGCTGGGATCGCGGTACAGACGCCGAAGGTCGGGTCGGTCGCTCAGCAGCATTGCGATTTGTCGTTTGGCCGGATCGTCGTCGAGTCTGAAACCCAGCGCGGTTCGGGCGTATAGCCCCACCGCCATCATCGCCGGGCCGTATCGGAAGTTCATCCGCCCGGTATCCGAATCGACGTCCGCGCCGGTTCCGCGGTCGGCATACCAGACTCGTCCGTCCGGCCCGGTGGCGCGGTCGAAGTGCCGTATCACGCGAAGCCGTGTTTCGATCGACGGCGACACGCCCGCGACCAGGGCCGATTTCAGAGCCATCAAGACCCAGCCGGTGATCGAGGAGTCGGAGCGTCGAGTGCGCGTGTCCGCGATGTAGTCCCATCCGCCTTCGTGCTGTTGCGACTGCTCGAGGTGCCGCACCGCCCGGCGGAGCGGCTCGAGGAATACCGGATCGCGCGTCATGGCGTAGGCTTCCGCAACCGCGAACGTTGCCAGGGCGTCGTTGTACATCTGATCGGCGTCGCCGGCGGAAAAGCTGCCGCCCGCGGTCTGCTGGGCAAGAATGAACTCGAAGACCCGCGTCACATTCTGGGCATACAGCCCCTGTTCGTGCGTGTAGCCCGCCCCCAGAAACGCGAGCGCGGCCAGGGCACTGACGCCCACATCGAGGTCGCGAGTCATGCGTTTCAGCGCTGTCTGGCTGCAACGGTCGTGTGTCGGGCAGAGCTGGTCGAATGACTTCCGCCTCCAAACACCGTTGGGCTGCTGATGGGCAGCCAGCCAGGCGAGTCCGTCCGCGACGGCCCGTTCGGTTTCGCGGGTGCCGCCGTGTTGCTCGAGGACTTTTTCCCGACGCTCGCGTTCTCGATTGCCCAGCGGGTCGCCCGGCGGCCGGCCGAGCCATACTTGTCCGTCGTCGCGACGGCCGGTCTGGGTATGCTCGCGGTCGATCGGGTCGTCGGCGCGCAAGGGAATCGCGGAGATTACAACCACAGCGAGTGCGGTTACAGCCGGAAGGGACCTTCGGACCCGGCAACGATTGTTTACCGCGACCGGGGAGCACTTCCGGTGCGGCCGGGACCGGCGCCCTCCGGCATTTGCAAGACAGGGATTCGCACCGGCGAGACGACGATGCTCCCCAATCAGATGCCCGTTTCCACAAACTGCAGTG
>JAPULF010000437.1 GCA_027295245.1 Planctomycetota bacterium | reverse complement strand
CATTTCGTCCCAATCGGGGCCGGCCTCCGCGGGTGCGGCTGCGAGCGGAATGATCAATAATAGTGACAGTAGAAGTTTCGAGAAGGTTCTCATGGGTTGCCTCCATCCACGCAGAATCGAGCGCTCCGTAGCGCCTGCTCCTCTTCGCGTGCCACGAACGAGTCGCTACGGACCTCGGTCGCCGCGATTGTCGAAGTTCGTCCCCTTATAGTACAGTCTAATCCAACCGGCCGGGAGTTGCAACGATCTGGATCGCGCTCGGCGAATCCGCTCCGATCGGCACAACCGGTTGTCGCGGCATCGCAGATACCGAGCGGCGGGCATTCAACGTCCGAAATACAGCTTAGAGTACTCTCTAGAGCGGTCCTGCGGTGGATCGTCAAGCCCTATAATTCCGCGGAGACGTGGATGGCGGATCAAAAACGGAATTTGACGCCCGTCCCAAAGACGCTGCTGCTGACCGATCTTGTGGAAAGCACACAACTGGTCGCAACGCTCGGCGACGTGCGGGCCGCCGAAGTGTTGGCGTTGCACGACCGGGCCGCCCGTGATCTGCTGGCGCGATACAACGGCCTCGAAATCGACAAGACCGACGGATTCCTGTTTCTCTTCGACCGCCCGATCGATGCGGCCCATTACGCCATCGCCTACGGCGATGTGCTCGGCAAGTTGTCTGTAGAGCTAAACGCGTCGCTCGCCGCCCGCCAGGGCATGCACTTCGGCGAAGTGCTGCTACACGAGAATACAGCGGAGGACGTGGCCCGCGGGGCCAAGCCGATCGAGGTGGAGGGGCTCGCCAAACCGACCGCCGCACGCGTGATGTCGCTGGCCACGTCCGGCCAAACACTGATGACCCGCACCGCCTTCGATCTCGCCCGAAGGGCGGCCATCGGCGACGCCGAGATTCCCGAGGATACCCAATGGCTCGATCATGGCCCCTATCTCTTGAAGGGCGTGCCTGAGCCGGTTCAGATTTGTGAAGTCGGCCGAAAGGGACGAGCCCCGCTGAAGCCACCGCCGAATTCGGAAAAGGCCCACCGGGCCATCGCACCGGGCGACGAAGTCACGCTGGGATGGCGGCCGGCCGTGGGGCTGGACGTGCCGGGGCGGGGCGGTTGGAAACTGGTTCGAAAGATCGGCGAAGGTGGCTTCGGGGAGGTCTGGCTCGCCAAGCACTATCGAACCCGAGGATCGCGTACGTTTAAATTCTGTTTCGACGCCTCGCGTCTGCGTTCGCTGAAGCGCGAGCTGAGACTGTTCAGGCTGATCAAGGAGACGCTGGGCGAACGGCCCGACATCGCCCATTTGTTCGAGGTCCGACTCGATGTCGCCCCTTATTTCCTGGAGATGGAATACGCCCGGGACGGCGACCTCTTTTGTTGGTCGGAGGCGAAGGGAGGCATTGGGGCCGTTCCGCTGAAGACCCGGATGGAGATCGTCGCCCAGGCCTCCCAAGCACTCGCCGCCGCACATTCGGTTGGTGTCATCCATAGGGATGTAAAGCCGCTCAACATCCTTATCGACGAGTCTAAGGATGGCCGCGTGCAGGTTCGCCTGACCGACTTTGGGATCGGCGAGTTGATCGAAGGAAGCGAGCTGAAGGACGCGAATATCTCGGTGGAGGGTCCGACGACGGACTCCTCGTCTCAACAGATCGATGTCTACTCGCGTACGGACACGCGGCTGTACATGGCTCCCGAACTGCTCGTCGCAAAACCATCCAGCATTCAAAGCGACATATACGCCCTTGGGGTACTGCTTTATCAAATGGTCGTCGGCGATCTCTCTCGTCCCCTGGGCCAAGGGTGGGAGGCCGAAGTCAGTGACGAAATCCTGCGCGAAGACATTTCCGCTTGTGTGGGCGGTACTCCGTCGTCGCGTTTGCCGTCGGCCGAGATGCTCTTTCACCTACTCCGGGCACTGGATGAACGGCGGGCGGACCGCAAGTCCATGCGCGGCAGCGACGAGCGCGAGCGGCGCCGCCGACATCGGGTGCGACTTGCCGGTGTCGGGGCGGGGGCCTTGATGCTGATTGCGATTGTGGCCGGCACCGGCTACTGGCAAGCCCAAAATGAGATTGAAAAGGCCCACGAGGTCACGGGGTTTCTTCAAGACATGCTGGCCCAGGTCGGTCCAGGACGTCTGAAGGGTCGTGAAGTGACGATTCGATACCTGCTCGACTGGGCGGGCGAGCGTGTGGAGGCCGAGTTGGGAAACCAGCCGGAGGTTGAGGCCGCGATTCGTCAAACGCTGGGCGAGACTTATCGAGAGCTGGGTTTCTATAAGGAGGCCGGTCCCCACCTGATCCGCGCTCTGGAGATTAGGCGAGACGTCTTGGGTAATCAGGATCCCGACGTCGCCGAGACGCTTCACAGCCTCTCCGGTCTCGCGACTCAGACCGGCGACTTCGCGAAATCCATTCGGCTGGAGCGCGAGGCCCTCGAAATCCGGCGTCGGCGCTACGGCGACGAGAGCCCACAGGTCGCCGATTCGCTGACGTACCAGGCCGCCGCCCTGAAGGGAATGAAGCAGTACGATGGCGCCGAGAAGCTATATCGCGAAGCGCTCGTGATGCGTCGCAATCTGCTCGGTGAGGATCACGCCGACGTTGCCGCCAGCCTCAACAATATAGCCACTTGTCTCAAACGGATGGGCGGATTCACGCTTGCGGAGCGGCGATTTCAGGACGCCGTGGATTTGGTTCGCAAGCTCGGAGACGACGACGACTACCGCATTGCGAAGGGCCTCAACAACGTGGCAAGCTGTCTGGTGCAATTAGGCGACTATGGCAAAGCCGAAGCAGCACTCACTGAAGCCTTGCAGATGAAAGAGCGCCTGTTGGAGCCGGACGACCCATCGGTTGCTCAAACTCTGCACGACCTGTCTTCGTTAAACGCGCAGTCGGAAGATTTCGAAGCGGCCGAAGCACACTGCCGAAGAGCCCTCCTGATCCGCCGCGAGCGATTGGGGGAAGGTCATCACGCTACCGCCGATACGCTGACCCTGCTCGGCTGGATCCTCATGCTGACCGAAAACGCCCGTGAGGCCGAGCCGCTCTTTCGGGAGGCGCTGACGATTCAGCAAGCAGCCCGCGAAGCGTCACGGATTCACGATTGGAAGATCGCGCAAACCAAGGCGTCGCTGGGCGTGTGTCTGGAACGGCTGGGTCAGAACCGGGAAGCCGCGGAGCTGTTGAAGGACAGCGTGTCCGTGTTGAAACAGCAACTCAGTTCGCCGGACTGGAAACCCGACGGCCGCGCCGTGGCCGATACGTTTCACCTGCTGGGTTGGGTTCGCATGAAGTCCGGACACCCGAAGGTCGCTCAGTCTTGGCTACGCGACGCTCTCGAGGTTCGACGGGAACAGTTGAGCCCGGGCCATTGGCGAATCGTCCAGATCGAGGGTCTGTTGGGTCGTTGCCTGGCGACACTGGGTGAATGCGATGAGGCCAAGGCGATGCTCGCGTCGAGTCATTCCAGTTTGACACGCAAGTTTGAGCAGGACGATCCCCGAGCGCTATCCGTGTTGAAACTGCGGATCGAGACCCATGAGGCGTGTGACGAGCCATCGGAGGCATTACGCCTGCGGACCGAGTTGGAGAAGTGGGGAGCCCGGCGGGAATCAGGCGCGCACCCCAAATAGTCGTTGGAAACACTTCCAACGGTTGCGGGCGATCCGACCCGAAACGCCGATCCACGACTCAGCCGCGCATCCTTCGTCGATGCAAGAATGCGCGGCCGGTCGTGTCGGCGCAATGCCTGGATTGGATTACGGAAGTGAGTCGTTTTGTGTCTTTGTCCGGAAGGGCGTTCCGGGCAGACTCGTTATCGCCTCGAGGCCTTGGCCTTCCGCTTGGCGCTGTTCACCAAGGTCTGAATCTGCGTCAGTTCACCCTTTGTGGGCGGGTGGGCCTCGAACAAGGAGGTCACCATTCGGGCACTGTCCCCGGCGAAGACGCGGCGGACCATGTCCTTGGCCAACGAGCGGTAAGTCGTCTCCGGGGCTCGGGCGGGCTTGAAGATAAACGCCTTTCCAAACGAGCCCTTCTTCTTGGTCACCATGCCCTTCGCTTCCAGACGCGTGAGGAGCGTGACCACCGATCCATGTGCCATCGGTCGGTATCTCAGCATCGTTTCGCGAATGTTCCGGGCCGTGGACTGGCCGTCTTTCCAAAGACAGGCCATCACGTCCAGTTCGGCGTTGGGTAGATGGGTGGACGCCGATGATGCACTACGCTTGGTTTTCTTCCTTCTTTTTGCCACGATGAATCTCCTTCTCACGATGCGACCGAGTTCCATTCTCCCTCGAACAACGCAGCGACATTCGTCTATGTCTTGCGCCCAGGCCACTCTCCGCGGCCGTTGAACCGGTCGACATCTCAACTCAACTCGCCAGCTAGCATAGTCGAACGTTTCGACTTGTAAACAAGAAAAATCACGGAAGTCGATCTGTTTCGGCGCCATCGCGCGATAATACACACCGGTCTAGTCGGATGTTTCGATCGAATGCCCGCCATGTTTCGGGTCCGTTTCGGTTCGAATCGCTGCTTCTCCGACCGATCATCTCCGGATTTTGTGAGCGTTATCCGACCTAAGACGATGGTCTGCGCAGATGGGTGGCGCACAAGCCGCTTGCCGGCGGTAAAGCCCGTCATGCCTTGAGATTACATCTTGTGGCTCGACTCGGCGGGCCGGGTGACCGCGGAAACTCGCAACAATCCGCCTCCTGTGGAGTCAGTTTGAAGGCGTGACCGGCAAGCGGTATGATCCGGTCGCCACAATCAGCAGTGGTCGATTCGGCGGAGGGCCGAAGCGCGTTTTAGAACGGGGGCGCTGTCAAGAGGGAGAGGGTTCGCTCAATGCTCGCAAAACGTGAAGGCTCTGTTTATGGCCGGCGTCGTGTTTGGTTGACAGTTTCGTCGATTGCGATCCTGGCCGCGGGGGCCGGTAACGCGGGCACTTGTGACGGGCTTCCCGTTCCGACGCCGCCCATTGACGCGGCGACCGCCGTGCTTCTGGCGCCGGCCCCGCGGTTGCCCATCGGATTCTACGATTTCTTCGGGGAGCTCAAGACCCCCGGCGAAGCCCGCCAGATGGTCGTCGACGCGAACCTGGATCCGAATGTTCCGGATCACTATCTGCGTATCGGCCTGATCCACATTACGGAGGCATTGATCGAAAAAGGGCGCCAGCTGTTCAATACGCAGGTGTTGGGCGAGTTCTTCACGCTGAACAACATCCTGAGCTTGGGTCCGGTCGAGGGTGACGCGTTCGGCAGCGACATCCTGGAGTTGGCCCTGACGTCGTTCGATCCCGCGAACGATCCCGACGGATCGCTTTCGTTTCTGCGAGACCTGTTCATCACGACCGTGCTACGGCCGAAATCTCCCACGACGAACCTGAAGGTGGGGCTTTCACGAGACCTTCGGGTGGGCTCCACGTTGTTCCCGGCGGGCACAACCATCAATACCGGCGTTGACGTCGCCGCCGGAGCGTTCATACCGGTGGGATTCGAGGGAGGCCACGTGAGTTGCGCGCTCTGTCAC
>JAPULF010000436.1 GCA_027295245.1 Planctomycetota bacterium | reverse complement strand
CATTCGGGATGGCGCTTCACCACGGCGTGGCAATACTACGGCGAAGACGAGGTGGACGGCAATCCGCCGCCGGACACGTCCGCGCCGAGGGAATCGCTCGGCGAGCGAGATCTTAATCTCTCGCAACTGGACCCCGTTCCCGAATCGGTTTGGCCCGCGAGGTCTTGCTTCGACGATGTGGCGATGCAGTCTTATGAAGTGCCTGACGGCTTCATCCGCAACCCGCAGAGCATGCATTTCGAGGCGTTCGACTCGGTCGGTGAACTCAGTCGCATGCTGCTGGTGGGTCCAACGCGCGACAACGGCATCCTGGGCCCGAGTCCATTCCAAAACATTCCCGACCTGGCACTTGCCCGGTCGGCCACGGAACACCTCGCGGCCCTTCTCAAGGCGGGTATCGACCTGCCCACGGCGGGCCGAATCGACTTTCGACAGGAGTGGACGCGGCAGCTATTCAGCTTTTTCTCGACGCAGGATTTTGATACCGACGGGATCGATAACGACGGCGACGGAGATTTCGACGAGGGCGATGAAGGTCTCGCCGTTCTATTCCGCCGGGCCGGCCGGCCGAATATCAATACTGCGCCGCTCTCGGTCCTCCGGACCGTACCGTTCATGACCCTGCTTCCGAATTCGCCGGAATACCTCCAGTACGCTTTTCCCCCGGATTTCCCCACCGGTGCTGACCATCAGGCGAACTTCAGGGCCAATCCCAAGTTGTTCTGGGACATGGCCTCGGCCATTGTGGCGTGGCGCGAAAACCGGCCGGTGCCGGTCCAACTCCAAGGCCTCGGAATGAGTCCGGTGGTCGCCGTGGCGAGCCTGAAGCAGGGCGCGTCGGGCGGCCCCTTCCAGAGCGTCGCGGACTTGGTCCATCTGAACGAATCGAAGATGCACGACGCACTATCGGGCGGAAACAACAGTGCGTTCCGAATCGATCGCTACGAGGACGACGGGACGATCTCGTTGGATCATCACCGTGTCAACACGAAGTGGCCTGCGGTCGGTGTGGACAACCCATTCTCGCCCGATTTTCGGGTCCGTGGCAACCGGGACACAACCGACGGACTCAAGCCCCTGATCGAATACGTGCCGATGAAGTTCGATACGACGCCGACGCCGGAGTTCGGGGCGGGCGGCCTGCGAGGGCGCGACGTTCTCCTTTCGCGGTGGGCGAACCTGTTGACGACGCGTTCGGACGTATTCACGGCGTATATCGCCCTGATCGACGAGAACGGCAGGTACGTCCAGCGGAGCGAAGTGACTTTTGACCGCAGCGGGTGTTTCCGGGAGGAGCGGTTCTTCGGGCAGCCGAATTTTCCGATCCTGCCTGATATCGTGCTACGGTCGGACAGCACCTATTACGACGACACCCAGTAGCGGGGCCGCCGAGCTTTCGAACCGCCGCCTTTGCAAGCCGGATACGGGGCGGATAGAATAGAGTGGGAATTCTGTTGGTTTGGGAATCGCAGCCGGGCGACCGGCCGGAGGAATCAATCATGATTCGTTCATTCAGGCATCGAGCTTTCACGCTTCTCGAGTTGCTGACCGTCATCGCGATAATCACGCTCTTGATCGGCATTCTAACGCCGTCTCTCGGCAAGGCCCGCGACAAGGCCAAGGAGGCGGCCACCCAGTCGATGTACAGCCAACTCACCACCGGCATGGAAATGTTCAAGAACGACCACGGCAAGTATCCGGCCTCGAACGCGAGGGACTACATCAACAAGTCCAACCCCCCGAATGGCGAATTCATCGCCTGGGCGTTCGGTTCGCAGTCATCACCGCTTCAGGGAGCTAATCTCCTGGTGGACGCCTTGTTCGGAAGGGATCTTGTGGGCTTCGATCCAAAGCCTTCTTCCAATTCTGCCCCACCGTACGAACGGTGGGATTTCAACAATCCGAGATCCGAACCGTACGTGGATCCCGACAAAGTCGACTTTTCCAAGCAGGGTGAACCGGTCGAGGATGCAATCGGCATACTGCCGCCCGACGAGGCAACACCCGTGTTGGGGAACACGATACAGATTTACTGCCGGGTTATTCTCGACAAGTTTGAGAGAACGGTTCTCTACTACAGGGCGAATCCCAATGCCACCCAACGAACGCCGATCCTTCCCATTGAATACGGCGGCGGCGGGGGCGCGAACAATCCGACCGTGCCGGGCGTCTACAACGGCCGGGACAACAATGTCTTCACGGAACATAACGACTTCGAAAACTCCGATTCTCCACTCAACGACTTGAGTAAGGCCTTAAACCCGATTGACAGCGGACAGCCTGCCGATGCCTTTGAAAACAATTTCGCCAAGTACATCATGTCAAATCGGCAAAGCAGTCTAACGGGGGCGCAGCCCTGGGTCCGGCCGGCCAATTCGCGCACCTTTATCCTGATGTCTCCGGGAAAAGACGGCAAGTTCAACGGACCTAATAATGACGACATCACGAATTTTGAAAGAGGCGATCAGTAACCGATTGCGAAGACACCCGGCGCGCCCTCGAGTTCCCACTCGGGGGCGTTTTTCGCGGATAGCGATCGGTGCCTGCCGTCGTCAACAACCCACTGCTTGACCGGATAACCCAACGCCGTACCATCGGGACCCATGCCGACGAACATCAGGGCCGAGGCGAGGCTTCGGCCCGGTATTGCCAATCGAAACGGAATGACGCTGATCGAAATGGTGATCGTCGTCCTGATGACCGGCGTTTTTCTGTTCCTGCTTGCCGGCTGGATGAAGAGTGTTCGACAAGGGGCCAAGCAGGATCTCGCCATAGAAATGCTCGGGCGGCTGGATCAGGCCTTGGCCCGGTACCATCGCTCGACCGGAGTCTATCCGCCGAGCCCGCCTCCCGATTCGGGTCTTTCGGCCCCCGCCGAACTGCTCAATCACGAGAAAACCCAAAAAGAGCTGAAAGAACTGCCCGCCTCGGTCTGGCGCGGAATGACGGTGGTGGATCCGTGGGGGACGCCGCTCCGATACCTGCCGGCGGGCTCCGATTCGCCGTACGTACACGCGAACAATGACATTCCCGTCTTTCTTTCGGCCGGGCCGGACCGCGACTTCGGCGACATTGACCGGGCCTGCATCGGGGACAACCTCCGCAGCGACGACCCGCGCCAGGATGCGTTCAGGCCGCGTTTTCTGACGCGCGAGGCCGAGGGTGAACGGGAGACGCCGGATGGCGAAGCGAACGATAGATGAAATCGCCGTGAAGAATCGCCGCGTCCTGATGCGAGTCGATTTCAACGTGCCGCTCGAAAACGGCGCCATCACGGACGACCGCAGAATCGCCTCGGCTCTCGAGTCCATCCGTTCGGTGGTCGATCGCAACGGCATGCTGATCCTGATGAGCCACCTGGGCCGGCCCAAGGGTCAACCGGAACCGGGCTCGAGTCTGCGACCCGTCGCCGAGCGACTCGATAAGTTGATCGCCCGTCCGGTGGGGTTTACCGAGGACTGCATCGGCGCGGAACGTGACCGTGCCGTCCAAGCCATGAGGCCCGGCGACGTACTTCTTCTGGAGAATCTGCGGTTTCACGCCGCCGAAACGCTCATCGACAAGGCCCGCAAGAACTCGGGCGGCGTACCGACGGATCGTCAGTTGGGCGAAATCCGGGGCTTCGCGACCGGGCTCGCGACCCATGCCGATCTCTTTTGCAACAACGCCTTCGGGACCTGTCATCGGAAACACGTGAGCATGTATGATGTCCCGCTTCTGTTGGGGCCCGGCAAACGGGTCTGCGGGCACTTGGTCCGCAAGGAACTGCGATTCCTGGGGGAGGCCCTGGAAAAGCCCGAACGACCCTTCGTCGCGATCCTGGGCGGCGCGAAGGTCAGCGACAAGATCTCGGTCATAGAACACCTGCTCTCGAAGGCCGATTCCGTGCTGATCGCGGGCGCGATGTCTTTCACATTCTTTGCGGCCCGGGGTGCTTCGGTCGGTCGGAGCCTCTGCGAGCGGGATGCCCTGCATCTTGCCCGCCGCCTCATGGACCAGGCCGGAGAAAAGCTGCATTTGCCGCTGGACACGGTTTGTGCCGCGAAGATCGAACGCGGGGCGGCCACGTCGATCTCGACGGTCGACATCGATGATGATCTGATCGGACTGGACATCGGACCGGCCACCGTGAAGGCGTATCGGGAGACGATCGCCTCGGCAAAAACGATCGTCTGGAACGGGCCGGCCGGTGTATTCGAGACACCGCCGTTCGATCACGGTACGGTCGCCATAGCCCGAGCGGTGGCCGAGGCGACGGGCAATGGCGCCACGACGATCATCGGCGGCGGAGATTCCGCGGCGGCCGTGGAGGCGGCGGGACTGGCGGATCGAATGACGCACATCTCGACGGGAGGCGGCGCAAGCCTGGAGTTTCTTCAGGGCCGGCCGTTTGATACCATCGAGTTGTTGGACGAAGCCTGAAGACGAACGGCGCTCGCGAAAGGCGGCACATGACGAATTTGATTCTGGTCAGCGCGGCACAAACAAGTTGGGCGGCGCAAGGACGCATGGCGGGCGATACCGATTTGCCTCTCGATGAAACGGGCAACGGGGAAGCCGTCACGGACGGCATCGAGTTGGCGGAGGCTGCCCCGTCGGCGGTCTACTCCGGCCCCGAGGAGGCCACCCGGCAGACCGGGGCGATCATCGCGGGGGCGGTGTCGCAGAAACTGAAGACCGTGAAGGATCTCCGAGAACTGGACTTGGGTCATTGGGAGGGCCTGTCTGAGGGGGACTTTCAAGAGCGATTCGGCAAGGTGCATCGGCAGTGGAGAAGCGACCCGCTCTCGGTTTCGCCGCCCGAGGGAGAGTCCGTTGCGGAGGCCGAGGCCCGGCTGGCCAAGGGGATTCAGAAAATCGTTCAACAACACGACGGAGAAACGGTCGTTGCCGTATTGGGGCGGTTTGCCAGTGCTATCGTGCGATGCCGATTGTCGGACGAGGGCTATGGGCCGTTTTGGGAGTTCGTGAACTCCGCGCGGGCGCGGCACGCGTTCGAGCTTGACGATGCGTGCATTCCCGAAGAGACGAGGTCCAGCCTGCCGGAGGCCCCTGAGGCGTCTTGAATTGAGGCGTCTCGAATTGCTGGGTCTTGAATTGAGGGATCTTGATCAGACCAACCCGCGACGCAACTCATCGAGGGAATAAAAAGTATCACGCCAGGACACGCCGCCCCGCCGGAGCGTCAGGAAGGCGGATCGCAGGAGCGCCCACGCCATCGCCAGGCCCGCCACGGGAAAGACCAGTCCGACGGTCATGCGATGGCCCTGGCTTCGAGCCGCAAGGCCGAATCCCGCAACCTCGGCGCACATGCACAAAACGAAGGGTAGTCGTGACCACCATGTCGGCGCGAACAGCGCGCCCGCGATCGGCCCCAGTGCCAGCACCGCCAGCATCGACGCGACGCGAATTACTCGGCCGACATTAAAGTCCGCGCCGGCGAAACCGTTTTTTTCGAGGCCGCGGACGACGCCTCGCAATCCGACCTGCCAGCGCACGCAAACGTGGGGGCGACCGCCGAGTATATCCGTGGACAATCCGGCGCGTTTGATCAGCTTGGCCAACTTCAAGTCATCGACGATCTCCATGCGAAGGCGATCGTGGGTTCCGATGGCTTCATAGGCCGACCGTCGAACCAGATTGAATGCCCCGACGCCCGCGAAGGCATCGGGTCGAAGCGGGTTGCGGGCGTGCCAGGGGCGCGTGGCGGCCATGTAAAGCACGCCGAAACAGCACGAGGCCGCGGACTCCCAAAAGCCGGCCTTCGAGAGTTCCGGAAACAAGGCAAGGTGATCCAACCGCTCGGCCTCCGCGTGGGAGACGGCCCGACGGATGCAGTCTTCTCGAAACAGGACATCGCCATCCGTGAAGAGCAGCCAGTCGCCGGCGGCCCGCTCGAATCCCAACTTGTTGGCGTAGCTCTTTCCGAGCCATCCGGACGGCAATTCGTTGACGCGAACGACTTGAACGCGGTCGTCCGAAGCGGCCACGGCGTCCATTTTGTCGCCCGTTCCGTCGGTCGATCGATCATTGACGGCGACAATCTCGAGGTTTGGATAGTCCTGCCGGGAAAGCGATTCCAGGCAACGGGAAATCATCGATTCTTCATCGCGCGCCGGAACGATTACCGTGACCGCGGGCCACGGCCCCTCTTCCGGCGAGGGACAGCGGACGTCCGCCAGGTACCGGCCGTGTCGAATAGCAACAAACAGCGGCCACGAGCGCGCGATCAAAACGACCGACAGAAACACTCCGACGAACAACGTGCATACGGCGGCGACCATCGGTCCACACATAGCGACGAACATGCGCGTCCGCAAGCCCGCTTGGGCCGTGGCCGCTTGACCCGTTTTCACGATCGGTTACGCTTTCTCGTATTCATAGAAGCACCTTCGCAGTGGAGATTGAGCCATGGCCGAACGAATTCGTGAGATTCTGAGCTGGTATTCAAGTGACAATCCGGGCACGTTGACCAATCTCGCGCGGATGTTGAATCACGGACGATTGGGAGGCACCGGCCGGATGGTGATTTTGCCGGTCGATCAAGGTTGGGAACACGGCCCGGCTCGGAGCTTCGGACCGAACGAAGCGGCGTATGACCCGCATTATCACTTCAAGCTGGCCATCGAGGCGGGTTTGAATGCGTACGCCGCTCCGCTGGGATTCCTCGAGGCCGGGGCCGCCGATTTTGCTGGACAGATTCCGCTGATTCTCAAGGCCAACAACCACGATGCGCTGGCCGACGAAAAGGACTCCTGGCAGGCCCTCACGGCTTCGGTGGATGACGCCCTGCGGCTTGGTTGCTGCGCGGTCGGCCTCACGATCTACCCCGGCTCGGCGCTTCGACAGGAAATGTACGAAAACGTCCGGGCCTACGCGGAGGAAGCCCGGGCCGCCGGCTTGGCGGTGGTGATTTGGAGTTATCCGCGCGGGACCTCACTCAGCAAGGCCGGCGAGACCGCCATTGATGTGTGTGGATACGCCGCACAGATCGCTTGCCAATTGGGCGCCCATATCGTGAAGGTCAAGCTGCCGAGCGACCACCTCGAGCAGGATGCCGCCCGAAAGGTGTACGAAAAGGAGAAGATCGCCATCGCCACGCAAACCGAGCGAGTTCGACATGTCGTTCAGTGCGCGTTCAACGGACGGCGGATCGTTATCTT
>JAPULF010000435.1 GCA_027295245.1 Planctomycetota bacterium | reverse complement strand
CAACTACATCCAGGATCCCGTCACCGTCCGAGTCTCCGGGGACAGTCGGCGGATTTGCTCCGCATTGGGGCAAAGTCGCTAGCATCAGAACTGCAATCAAGGCCAAGCGTCTCGCCATCATGCCGAACCTCCCCTCAGCGTATATATTACCTGAAAAGCCTCTTGGAGTGGGCCGAAACCCTCCTTGCGTGCGGCCCATCACCTAGAATGCGTTAGGGGGTTGGGGCATCTGTATACGCGGAGAATCGCTTCAATGGAAGGCACGGAGCTAGACATCGCTTTGACCGACGCGGCCCGAGGCCATTCGGGCGGGCATCGTGGCGATGGTGAGGGGGCAACGTGAAGGGTAGATCGACTCACCCAGCCGTGAAGGCGTCAAAAGACGTCTCTGTCGGCGTTGCTGAACATAGAAGAAGGGCGGCGGAAACTGACCGTCCAATTCGCTGCAGGAGAACCCCAATGGCGACACCCGCCCGGTGCGTCATTGTCGGTCGCTCGCTATCCTCGAGTATGAACCCGACGGCGGGTCACGCGTGGCCGACCTGCCGGACCGATGAGCGCCGATCGGCTCGGCATCGCCGGCGGCGGCCCGTCTGCATCATCAGCAGCGTCAGCAACAACGCGCCCACCGTAGCGACTCCCGTGCCGCACTGGTTGACCAACTCGCCGGGAACGGGAGCGCCCTTCGCATCGTCGCGCCTGAGACCGCCGTCTTCGCCGGGGGGCTGATCGTCATTGCAGCCCGCCGCGTGGTAGATGTCCGTGGTAGCGTCGATCAACGGTTGTCCCGCTTCGCTCGTCAGCACGCCTGTGGCAATCAGGTCGGTGACTTGGTTGATAAAGGCTCGAAGCATGTTGCAAGCTGCCCTTGTCCGGCCGTCCGCCAACCGCTTGATCACCGCCTCTAGTTTCTTGGTCAGCGAATTTCCCTGACCTCGATTGAGCACGTCGAACCTGACCAACTCGTCCACCTCGTCGATAAGCGATTCGAGGGTCTCCTCTAGAGTTTGTACGTGCACGGTAAAGCGACATGCGGTGCTGTTGCCGCACGCATCGGTGGCGGTGCAGACGACCGTCGTAGACGTACCGATCCCGAACGTGGCGCCGGACGTCGGGCTGAATTCCACCGACGGGGCGTCGTCACAATGGTCCTCCGCCGCGGCATCGTAGCTCACGGCGACTCCGTCCGTCCCGGTCGGTCGCACGACCATGTCCTCGGGACACTCCACGCGCGGCGCATGATTATCCGCGATCACAAATGATGCGGCCGTTTCAGATGAATTGCCGCATGCGTCGGTGGCGAGAAAGGTTACGCTCACCGATCCGTCGCCGGCGCATCCGTCGAGCTTGACGGCGTCTGCATGGCTCCACGCAACATCGCCGCAGGCATCTGCGGCCTCGGCGCCGCCGTTTTCGGAAAGCCATGCCTCGAATTCTTTGGCATTGCCCGATCCGTCGCACTCGACCTCTCGGTCGCGGGCCGGCACGGTGACCTGGGGGACGTTCGTGTCTTGAACGTCGATCGTCTGATTACAACTCACCACGTTGCCCGCATCGTCGGTCGCGGTCCAGGTGCGCGCGATCGTGAAGGCATTCGGGCAACCGCCAGCCGTTACGCTGTCTGACGACGAAAACTCAATCTCACCGCAACCGCCGCTGGTGGACGGCACTTCGCCGTCGAACGGGTCGGTCGATTCGTCGCAGGCGGCCGACCAATCGCTCGGGCAGGTGATTTCGAGCGCCCCGACGGCGACGACGAGATCATCCAGAAAGACGTCTTCACTCGGGCCGACCAGGAACACCTCGATCGACGAGAGTTCGCGTTGTGGATCCAGCAGTGAGGTGAAATCGAACTGCTCCCAGGTTTCCCCCACGGACATGTCTTCGGAGTCGGCCGTCCCGTCGCTGTACCGCAGATAAAGGGCGCCCGATTGGTTTGATGGCGCGGCGTTGTCGCGGCGCGCCCAGAACGACACTTCACTGATCCGTTGACTCGGCATCGGCACGAACGACTGGCTCAACCACGCCTCGACGTCCTGTCCGGCCGGGGCCCATAGCGCCGCATACGTGCCGGACTGGGGACCGTCGGCGGTCGCCGCAAGCTCGGCCGATCCGGCGCCCGTGACCACCCATCCGCTGAAGTCACCGGTCTCAAACCCGCCATTGACCAGCATGTTGGTGGGGCCGCAGCACTCGCCATCGGGGTCGTTCGCCTGCGTGATTTGCAGTGCGTAGTCGCCGTCCGGATCGGAATTGTCCCGATAGTAGCTGTCGGCTGCACCGACAAAGAGATGCGTCGCGCCCATGGGGACGACAATACAAGCGTGGGTAAACGATCCGTTCGCGGCCGCGACGCCGAAGTCCTGGGGGATATCGGTCGGCTCGCAGTTGTTGAACGTACACTGGGTTACGTAGTCCTCACCCGAGTCGATCGCATCCGGCACACGGTTGAGGAAGTTTTCCACCAGCAGAACGCCGCTGCTGCTGAACACGGCGATCATGTTCAGACCGGTGTCTCCACCCGGTCCGTAATCGAAGTCCCCCAGGGCCTGCAGCCGGATCAGGTCGCCCGGCTGAATTCCCAAGTCGGCCAGCACAATGGGAACAGCGTCCACGGCCGAATCCTGTCTGGTATGAAGAAAGCTCGTCCTCGGATCGAGCCCGATCGTCTCACTTCCGAAAAGCGGTACACCGCCGGCCGGCAGGATCA
>JAPULF010000434.1 GCA_027295245.1 Planctomycetota bacterium | reverse complement strand
CAGTTCCTGGGGCTCGTCGGCGAAGGGGAAGCAGTACTCGATGTCGGTGCAGGCCTTGCTGTAGTGGGCCAGCTCGTCGCCTTCCTGGTTGCGGGGCCGGAGGTTGTCGCCCCTCAGGCCAAGGTCGACGTACCACTTGATGCGCACGTCCCGCCACCACTCCCACCATTTCATGGCGTCGTCGTCGTGGCAGAAGAACTCGATCTCCATCTGCTCGAACTCGCGGGAGCGGAAGGTGTAGTTTCGCGGGTTGATCTCGTTGCGGAAGGCCTTTCCGATCTGCCCGATTCCGAACGGGAGTTTGACGCGGGAGGTGTCCACGACGTTTTTGAAGTTTGCGAAGATGCCTTGGGCGGTTTCGGGACGGAGGTAGGCTACGCTGCTGGAGTCCTGGGAGGCTCCGACAAACGTCTGAAACATCAGGTTGAAACCTCGTGGCTCCGTCAGGCTATCGAGTGTGCCGCATCTCGGACACGGCCGCCCCGCGTCGCTCTCGGGGTCTCCGAGCGGATAGATTCGACCCAAGAAACTGGCGCCTGAAGACTGCGAGACCAGCAGCAAGGGATTATCTTCGATTCCACAAGCAACTGTACACTTCTTGAAAGCCCCGATATTGCGCTTCTTTGCGACCGCCGTAATTGCGGTTTGCGCTTGGTCCATAGCGTCTCGAATGCTGTCTGCTTCGACAGACAGTACAACGATGGGCGGACCGGATACTGTTAGTTTGCCAGTCTGGTCTTTCTCGAGGAGCTTTTTCGCGTCACTCAGGTAATCGTCTTCTATTTTCTTGAATACTTCGATTAGAAATACCTTGTCGGCGCGAAATCGAGCCTTGCACTCCTTGCAGTCCACCATCGGGTCGCTGAAACCGCCGACGTGGCCGCTGGCCTCCCAGACTTTGGGGTTCATGATCAGCGCGGCATCGAGGCCGACCATTTGGAATTCCTTGCCGTCCGGGCCGGGAGGCGGGTTGCGGACCATGTCGAGCCACCAGGCGTCCTTGATGTTGCGCTTGAGTTCGACGCCGAGGGGTCCGTAGTCCCAGAATCCGTTGATGCCGCCGTAGATTTCGCTCGACTGGAAAATGAAGCCGCGCCGCTTGCAGAGGGCGACGATTTTTTCCATTTTCTCGGTTGATTTGGCCATTGATTATCCTTGGTGCGTTCGCCCTGAACGACGGCACCGTTCGCCGATGCGGACGTGTGCCAGGTTCTTCAGACGCGGTCAGTCTAGACGTATAATCGCCCATGTTCGATGTCCGCAGTCCGGCCCCGATATCGGGCCGTGTTCGGCGAGCATCATAGGCGTTACCCCAGACGGGACAAACAGTTAGCGGCATGGCCCGCCGTTCGCAGAGAAGCCGGTTCTCGGCAACGCCACAACTCGGTACATTCGGAACAAATGGACTGTGCGTGGTGCCATCGAATCGGGCGCGCAACTCCAACGGAGCAAACGGGTTACAGGGTCCGAAAAGCCGAGTCGCGGGGCTTGAATCCTGGCATGGTCGTTGCATCAGATAGGCCGGAAGGGTAGCTAATAACGCGGATGCCGAGTGGGAAGGGAATGGGCCATGATCCAATTAACAGCGACACGAGTCACCGATTTTCTGGACGCCAGGATGAAGGTTCTGGTCTTGTCTTTGTTTACCTACGCCGCCCTTTGTTGACCGCCCGGCCGTCCGTCGCCGACTGCGCGATCGAAATCGCCTGCACGCACGCCCTACACAGACCCACAATCTGAAACCTGTGCGATAGCGCCTTGAAGTCCTTTTTAGCCGCCAACACGGTGCGCAATCGGACTACGTCCGAGGCGTCGAATTCGATGATCCGCCCGCAACGGCGGCAAACCATGTGGTCGTGCGGGTCCTGGCCGTAGGTGTGTTCGTAGTGGACCTGCTTGTTGCTGAAGTGCACCTCCTTGACGATGCCGCATTCGACCAGCAACTTGAGCGTGCGGTAGACGGTGGCCTTTCCGACCTTTTCCCGGGCCTGCCGCATGTCCCGCAAGAGCTGCTCCGCCTCGAAGTGCTCGGGGTTGCGCATCACGGCCTGCACGATCATCTCCCGCTCGCCGGTGTACTTCAGCCCCCGGTCGCGGAGAAACTCGCGGAAGACGTTTTCCGCGGCCTTCATCAGTTCTTGGGCAACGCGTTGAGGCATTCGGACGCTCCCGAGAGGGTGATCCCGCTTTTGGCGCGATCGGGCCTGGCACCCGAACGGGCCGGCACAAATCATAACACAACCGTGCCGCGATTCGATAAGATTCAGTATGCGGCATTCGGATGTTTGAACCGGGAGGAGCCGCGCGCAACGATTGGGCGACAGGATCATGGCGGACCGGAATCTGGATGAACTACCGCCGCACGACCGGCGTCGGTTCTTTGGCGCGGGGCTCTCGCGGGTGGTGGGGGCGCTGTCCTACGCGGTGGAAAAGGGGTTGCGTATCGAACTACCCGTCGTTCGCACGACGCTTCGACCACCGGGGGCCTTGCCGGAGAAGCAATTCCTGGACACCTGCTTTCGATGCGGATCCTGTGCGGATGCCTGCCCGGCGGACGCCATTTCACTGACGCAGGATACGGGTGCGAAGACGCACGGGACGCCGTACGTGCAGCCGTCGGTTCAGGCCTGTGTCATCTGCGACGAACTGGCATGCATGAAGGCCTGCCCGAGCGGGGCGTTGAAACTCGTCGGGCGCCTCGAAATAAGGATGGGGCTGGCGCACGTGGACCACGAAACGTGCGTTCGCTCGCAAGGCGAGAATTGCGTCGAGTGCATCGATCGCTGTCCGATCGCCCGAACTGCAATCCGGCTGAACGACGCCGGACGGATCGAGGTCATCGATCCGAAGAGAACGGGCGACGGCTGCACGGGGTGCGGCGTGTGTGAACAGGTCTGTCCGAC
>JAPULF010000433.1 GCA_027295245.1 Planctomycetota bacterium | reverse complement strand
CGCTATGTTCGCGTCGCCAGGCACATCGCCGCCGGTGACGGCCCCATCGATTCCGGTCAAGAAGTTGCCCCTGGCGCCTTCGGCACGGTCTACTCGGGCACCGATCCGGCGTATCCAACCGTCCTGGCCCTCGGGGCATTGCTCGGAGTGTCCCATGGCGACGGCAGCGACCGCGACGGTTTGATGCGATTCGGACGAATCGTCAACGTCTTGTTCGGAACCGCCGCAGTCGCATTGCTCGGCATTCTCGCGGGCCGACTGATCGACGGGACGACCGGGTTGATTGCCGCTGCGATACTGGCCCTTGACCCGATCACGATCTTTTTCCACGGACTCGTGCTGACGGAGACGTGCTATGTCACGTTCCTGCTCGCCGGACTGTACGCCCTATCTCGCGCCGACGGTCGGCGTGCGGCCATTTGGGCGGCGATCTCCGGCGGCGCCTTGGGCGTCGCGACGCTGACGCGAAGCAGTGCGCTTTTGCTCCCATTCGTCTTGTTGCCGCTTCTATGGCTCAGGGCCGGATCATCCACACGACGCCGCGGGGTGCTATCGATTGCGTTCCTGTCTGCACATTGCCTGCTGCTACTGCCCACCGTGACGCGAAACCATGCGTTGCTCGGGCATTTCATTCCGGTGCGGACCGGAAGCGGTGCGAGCCTGCTCGAGGCCTTGGGGCCGTGGGCCGACGGCGGACCCGGAATGGACCGGATCGAGTATCCCCCTTTCCCCAGCGGGGCCGACGAGTACGAACGAGACCGAATCTCGCGGAACGCGGCCCTGGAATGGACGAGATCGAATCCCCGGAGGGCCCTGGCCCTCGCGTGGACAAAACTCCGGCGCACGTGGTCGGTGGAAATCAATGCACCGGGCTATTCATCCGGCCTTTACGTGGCAATCGGGTGGTTAACCGTCGCTCCGGTATTCGCATGCGCGGCGGCAGGCGCCTGGACACTACGGAAACGCCCCTGGACGCTCGCGTTGTTGCTCGCACCGGCGGTCTACTTTACGCTTCTCCACATGGTCTTCGTCGGGTCGATTCGCTATCGCCTGCCCGCCATGCCGTGCCTTTTTGTTCTCGCGGCCGTGGCAATCCACGCCGCACGGCGCAGGCTTTTTCAGGTGCGATGCCCCGAAACCCGCCCGGACTGAGGTTGCGGCCATGACCCAATTGACCTCGGATTTGAAAACGGCCGCCCGCAGGACCGCGCGACGCAGGCGGTTCCTGCGGGAGACGCTGGATCGCCATCCGGTTTCGCTGACTCGGCAGCGTTTGGGCACCGCGCTGCTGGTGTTGATCATTCTGGGATTGGGGGCCTATTACGTCACGACTCAGGACGCCGCCATTCGGCGTCGGGCCATTGCGTATCTACGCGAGGTCACTGGCGGCGAGGTGTCGGTCGGCGAGGCGAATTTCGCCATGTTCGGTGGAATCACGCTCAAAGACGTCCGCGTGGCCGTGCCGTTCAATCAGAGGCTCGATCCGAGCGCGGTGGACCGGGCGTCGCGAGAAATCTTCTCGGCCCGTTCGCTGACGCTGGTCCACAATCCGTGGCGCCTGCTGTTCGGCGGATTTCGCGTCGATCGGATCATCGCCGCCCATCCGACCATTACGCTGGTACACAATGTCGATACCGGAATGCGGAACTGGCGGTTGTTGCTCGGACGCGAAGATATGCCCGATCCCGTCGATCCGGGAGAACGCCCGGAAATCACGGTCCGCAACGCCACGGTGGAAATCGTCAGTGTGGATGGCGAGGGCCGGCACGAAGTCAAGCGCGTTGTACTCGACGCGGATGTCCGGCCGCATCGGCAGATCGACACCGCGTACTGCATCGACGTTCGACGACTTAGCGCCCCGGCCGAACGGACCACCGTCATCATCAGCCCGGACGACCACCTCTTGACCGGTGCTCCCTTTGTCAACGTCCGCACGATCGGCCTGCAACTCCCCAAACTCTATCAGCGGTTCTTTCGACGAATCGCACTCGACGGCGAAGTCAAGGTCAACCGCGTGACCTACGACATGGACGCCCAACAGCGCGACGACGAGGTCGAAGTGCGCAACGTCCGCTGTCTTATTCCGTTGTCGATGATCCGGTCCGGGACGTCGTCGCTGGCCGACATGGACCTGGAGGGCGCCTCGCCGGATAAGTGCGTCGCGATGACGGACATAAACGGCAAAATGCGGTTGTCCGGTACGCGACTCCACGTCGACATCACGGGGATCGTGAACGGCTCGAACTGCATGTTCTCCGGCTGGTTCGATCACATCGACAAGGATCCGGCGCAAATGGGCATCGATCTTCGCATACGCAGCGAAATGCTACCGATGCCGCTGGACGCCCTGAGACAAGAGATTCTGGCGGACGAGCGAATGCCCGCGGGGCTCCGCGGTTTTCTGCACGATTACGATCCGATCGGTCAGTTCGACATCGAGGGCCGCGTTGTGCGGGCCGCCGACTCACCGCGTGGGCCTTCTTTCGTCGGCACGTTGCGGCCGCGCGGAGCGGAGGCCAGCTACCACAGTTTTCCATTCCGGATTCGCGGGCTTCAGGGTCAAATCAGGTTCGAGGAAGAGGCCGTCTTCATCGAACACCTCCGCGGGCGACACGGAACGGGTACCGTCACGATCAACGGCGTGATCGACCGCTCCACGGATTGGGCGAGCATTGATTTAAACATCGATGCGACCACGCTCCCGCTCGACATCGAGCTTCGCAATGCGCTCTCGGATCGCTATCAGGCCATTTGGGCCAGCTTCAACCCGCGCGGCACGGCCCACATCAACGTCAAGTTGCAGCGACCCGGCGGCAGACGGTCCGATCCAAGACCCGAATGGCGTACAACCGTCACCGCGGATTTGGCGGACGGACGGGTAATGTTCGAGCATTTTCCGTATCCGCTGGATGGGGTGTATGGCCAGATTCGGCTGGACAAGAGCCGCATTCGCTTCAACGGTCTCACGGGTCGAAACGGCAAGGCCTCCGTCCGAATAGACGGCTACGCCTCCATGCGCGCCGATCGCCCCCCCGACGTGGAGCTTCGTGTTGAAGCCCGGTCACTACCGCTGGACGACGCCCTGGCGAATGCCCTGCCGCCGGACGGACGCGGAGCCCTGGCCCAATTTCAGCCCGAGGGATTCGTCGATCTCTTGGGGACCGTGTCCTTTCACGACACGAACGAAGGCGTGGTCTACGATCTTCGGGCGAATCTATACGACGCGAAGATTCGATACGAGGCGATGCCCTATTTGGTCGAAAATGTTCGCGGTCGCCTCCACATCAGGCCCGACAATTTCACGATGATCGAAGTTCACGGCAACCACGGATCCGCGAACGTCACCGGCCGCGGAGAAGTCAGGCGGACACCGGACGGAATCGTGGCCGAGTTGGCGTTCGATTGCATCGATCTCGCACTCGATGACGAGCTGTACCAAACTCTGCCGCGTCGCGTCCAGGCGTTGTGGGATCGCATCAAGCCCACCGGGGCGGTCCACTTCAAGACCGATGTTCGCTACACGGTTCGACACGGAGAGTCCTCGATACGCCACCGAACGGGCATTGAAGTCTTCGACGCCGAACTCAAGCTGGCCGGATTCCCGTTGCCGATCACATCGGTGAATGCCCGCGCCTTCGTGACCGATCGCCGCGTCGAGATCGTCTCATTCAACGGCCGAGTGGGCGATGGTAAGTTGTCATTGAGCGGCTCGATCAATCTCGATCCGCCGGGGCGGCGCGGGGTTTTCGAAATCGACGCCACCGGGTTCGAATTCAACGACGAACTTCTGGCGGCAGCACCCAAGGGTCTGAGAAACATTCTCGAAACGGCCCGTCCGCAGGGCCGATTCAGCGTGCGGCTGGATTCGTTGCTCTTCGACACCGACGACCGGGACGCTACACAGTGGGATTTCGCCGGCCGAGTTGACGTAGAGGATGCAAGCGCCACGCTGGGCGTCGACTTGAAGCAGATGACCGGCGACATTTCCGGACACGGCTCGGTGCGCCGCGACGGATCCTTCACAATCGATGCCGGCGCCGAATTCGAACGTATTACGATTTCGCACTGGCCCCTGGAAAACGCACGCGCCCGGATCGAGGCGCCTGCCGATTCGCGAACCGTCACGATTGCCGACGCCTCGGGAGATCTTTACGGAGGGAAGGCCAGTGGCCTTGCGGAAATAGAGTTTCGAGAAGGATTCGCCAACTATCGACTTTCGGTGACCGCCCGCGACGTCCAGCTCGGTCGCTACCTCTCCACGGCCATCAAGACCCCGCCGGCGAAGGAACCGCCCAAGCCGGCGCATGGCTACGTTTATGGAAACG
Source organism: Planctomycetota bacterium (assembly GCA_027295245.1). GTDB lineage: Bacteria > Planctomycetota > Phycisphaerae > UBA1845 > UTPLA1 > JAPULF01. Next base: position 3,610 of record JAPULF010000433.1, on the reverse strand, counting down.
TCTATGTAACGGGCCGGACGGGACCGACCGGATACCTATACGGCGGCGGCGAGGTATTCGTGCGCGAGGCCCAGGTCTGGAAACTGCCTCTGGTGTGGATGATTTTCCAGGTGCTCAATCTCGCGCCGGACGAAAACGTGTTTCACGACGGCTGGCTGAAGTTCTTTCTGACGCAAGACACCCTCACGCTCCACAAGATTGACTTGCAGGGCAACGCGATGTCCTTCGTAGGCGGTGGCACCCTGGACCTTCGCGACAAGCGCCTGGACGTCACGTTGCTCGCCGGAAGCCCCGTCCGCATTCGCGTGCCGTTTTTAACCGACATTCTTGAAGGGGCCGCGCGCGAGTTGATGGAGATCCGTGTGCGCGGAACGCTCTCCAAACCGGAGATCACCCCGACACCGCTCAAGAGCCTGCACAAGGCATTGGAAGCTTTGTTTCCCGAACCGCCCGATCGACCCGACCCGAAGTCGAGTCCCGTGCCACGGGGCTGAGAACTACTCCGGCATCCCGTCCGGATCCGGTTGGAATCGATATCCGAAGCTGAATCCCAGGAGTGCCCCGACGGCCCCCATGGAAGCGAACTCGATCGGCAGAGGTCGCGCCGCGGGCTTGAGATTGACGTAGACCATCTCTCGCGCGGCGGCGGCCAATTCTCTGCTCTCCTCCGGTCCATTGATGGAATAGCAGGCCATCGTGACCAGGACGATGGCCACCAGACACCATATTCTCGACGTGGCCCGAAAGATCCATTGAGCCAGTACCGTCGATGCCAGAAACCCGGCGCCCAGCGCAAAGTAAACTTGACCCTTTAGAACGCCTTCGTTCTCCTGGCCGCCGATATAGCGAACGACGTTGTAGGCCAACAGCGCGATCACGATGGTCGCCCCCAATCCTTGCCGGATCTCCGACGCGCTGTCGACCGGTCCGCGCGAGCGCTGCGCTTGCGCCGATTGCGCGCCGAACCAGCTTTCGACCCACCGTCCGACAACGAGTCCCACTGCGATCACAGCCAACCAGAGCAGCGTTTCAGCGATCAAATCCGTGGTAGGAAAGATGTCCTCCTGTGCCACGCCCGAACTGATGCGATCGACAATCAACGTGTCGAGCTGGCCGCCGCGTAGCCCCACCACCGCCAGACCCACCGCAATGGCCAGCGGTCCCAGGTGCCCGCATCGTGGACCCGCGATCGCAACGCACAGGCCTGATGCGGCCACTGCGAGCCCGAGCATCTCCGCCATGGCGATCACGCCGTTGTCGATCGTGAGTAACGTGACGGGGCCGTTCGGGTCGCGCGGTCCGACAACCCACCAACCGAAATACCAAAACAGAAGCGCCGAGACGGACAATCCGGCGATGATCCGTATGCGTCGAATGAGCGCTTCGCCGTTTCCGGCCCGCGATTCGAGGTCCGTTTCACGTAACGTGGTTGACGATGGCGTGTTCACGAGGTCGTCACCGGCTCATTGAGGGCCGCATGCTCGGCGAGAAGCACTTCCAGTCGCTCACGCCTCGCTTCGTCCAACGGGCACATCGGGAGTCGAAACTCCTCGGCAATCAGGCCGCGCATGGCCAATGCCGTCTTGATGGGAATGGGATTCGTATCCAACCGTAACATCCCTTCGGTAATCGGGAACAGACGACGGTGCCACGAGCGGGCGGCCGGCCAGTCGTCGGACAAGGCTGCGTCCGTGAGTGCCTTCGTTTCCGCGGGAACAAGGTTGGCAATCACGCTCACCACGCCGACCGCGCCCACGCCGATCAACGGCAGCGTCAGGCCGTCATCGCCGGACAGAACCGCGATATCGCTGGCGGCCAGGACGGCACTCGCCCCGTCCACCGACCCTGTGGCATGCTTGACCGCTACGATGTTGTCGTGCCGTTCCCACAGCCGGGTGATAGTCTCCACGGAAATCTCGACGCACGACCGGCCGGGTATGTTGTAAAGAACGATCGGGGCCTTCACGCCCTTCGCAATCGTGCTGAAGTGCTCGAAAAGCCCCCGCTGATTCGGCTTGTTGTAATATGGGGCGACCAGCATGACACCGTCGGCTCCGGCCTCGACGGCCGCGCGCGAACGTTCGAGGGAACTCGCCGTCCCGTTGGTCCCGGTACCCGCGAGCACGGGCACCCGCCCGGCCGAACGCTCGACGACCGCCGTGATGACCCGCAGTTGCTCGTCGACCGAAAGCGTGGGCGACTCGCCGGTCGTGCCGCAAGGCACGAGTCCGTCAACGCCGCCCTCGATGACACTGTCGACCAGCCGATCCAGCGCTGGAATGTCCAAAGCCCCGTCTCGAAACGGCGTTACCAATGCGACCCAACATCCCTTGAACATTGTCTACTCCCTTACGGCCCGACACGCCGTGTCACCGCGTTTATAAACACGCCTTGATTCGGTTCGCCGCCTTGTCCATTATAGTCCACCGTTGAAACCCCTCAACGGTTCGCTGACGACGAGGCGAGGCCATCCCGTTCTTGATACCCGGTTGGGTCGAGTGCCATGATGACGTTCATGCAAGTACCCGTTGGGCAGGAACACTTGGCTGCCACCCTCCATTTGCCAGACCCGGCGGCAGGCCGTGTCCCCGTCGTCGTTTGTTGCCACGGCCTGACCGGCTCGCGCATCGGGACGTGCTATCGCTTCGTCCGGTTGGCTCGCCGCCTGGCTGCCGAGAACATAGGGTGCCTCCGCTTCGATTTTCGCGGTTGCGGCGAGAGCGAGGGTGAATTCGAGTCCCTGACCGCCGACAGGCTTGTCGAAGACCTGCTCGCGGTGCTGTCGGAAGTGACTCGGTTGCCCCGGTGCGACAGCGCCCGGATCGGGATCGTGGGCAGCAGCTTTGGGGCGTTCACCACGTCTCTTGCTTCCGATCGAATAAACGGCCTTCGCGGCACGGTGTTTTGGGCCCCGGTTGCCTATCCCCGGCGGATCATCGAGCAAGAGCTGACCGAGCCGGCCCGGGCCCTGCTCCGTCAACAGGGTTGGCTGGAACACCACGGTCATCGCCTGCGTGCGGCGTTCTTCGACGAAATGCCCGACATTGACGCTCCGGCGAAGCTGGCAAATCGCCGGAAACCCCTCTTGATCTACCACGGCACCGGGGATCGGCAGGTTCCTTTCGAACACGGGCTGGCCTTCAAAACGGCACAGTCGAATGCCGGGGCGACAGTGAAGTTGCACGAACTGGCACTCGATGACCACGGAATGCGCACGGTCGACGCCAACGAGACCATACTCGACGGATCGGTCGCTTGGCTACGTCGGCATCTTCAATCGCCAGTTTGAGCACCGAGCACCTGCCGAATCAACTTGACCGGCGCTCCGATGTCCGCCACGTGTACCTTCCCTGTGAATGCACCGGCACCCTGTTCGAGAAACCCGATCTTTGGGGCGACAAAGGTAATCGTCAGGCCCGCCTTCACCGTCGCATTGCACGGGCGGCCGCTGTCACAGTCGAGTCCAGACGGCAAATCGATGGCGACGACCTTCGACTGACCGGCTGCATTGATAGCACGGATAACGCAATCCAACGGCGGGCGAACGTCTCCGGAAAAGCCCGTGCCCAGTACGGCATCGACTATGACATCGGCGCTTTGAAGTTGTTCG
>JAPULF010000432.1 GCA_027295245.1 Planctomycetota bacterium | reverse complement strand
ACCGCGCTACTTCGCCATTCATCCAGTTGCTCGGTGCGGGCATCCGGTGGAGTTCCGCCCGACGCGGCAGCCAACGCAGTCGCAACCTCGTATTGAGCACGACGGGCGTTGATCCGATCCCCCAGCAACAGCGCCTGGTGATACGCGATCTCGGCGCTCAGCACCTGCATGGAAGCCTCGTCTTCCGTGTCGTCCGCAACGGCCTTGAACGGGTGTTCCGCAACGCTATCGGATGCCCCCGTCACGGCCTTGCGGGCCTCGCGTGTTCTGACCTTGGCGGCGGCGACTGCCTTGACCGCGTTCTTTTGTGCGGCCTCCAACGCCGGCATCGCGGCGTCGATGGAAGCATCGGCTTGCTTGTCGAACTCCTCGGATTCCTCGAATCCGGCGTTGGCATCGGCGATCCGAGAAGCGACGGCGTCCTTCAAATCGGTCATTTGTTTCGACCGGACTTTTTGGCGGGCCTCCATCTCGGCAAGCCGTTCCTGCAAGCTCGTTTTCCGACTCTCCAGCGCCGAACCGGCGGTCTCCAGCGCCGCCGAGTAATGCCGAAGATCACGAAGCCCCGATTCCGGTCTTCCACCTTCATAGGCCCCGTTCAGTAGATCGCCGTCCGCCTCTTCGGACAATTCGGCTCCGGCCAGCGTGCCGTTCTGCAATACCGCGATCGCCGCGTCCGCCGTACGCAAACGTTCGGCAATCTCCAGATACTCGTCTCGATAGGCCAAGAACTCCTCGCCTGCAGCGGCCGCTCGCGTCGGAGCGAATCCGCGGGTTTCCGAAGCGGCAAGATCCCGTCTTGCGGCAGCGGCGTCCTTCTGACGCTCCGACAACTCGGCCTCTTTCGACGCAATCAGGTCCTCCAGGCGGGACGTTGCTTCGGCCTGCTTCGCGAGGATCGTTTCGGTTTGACCGATCTGTTCCGTCACGCCGTCTATTCCAAGAACCGCGCTCTCTCGCTCTGCCTCGACCGTTTCAAAGGCCCTTGCAGACGACGCGACATCCTCGAGACGAGAATCGACCACGACCCTCAATTCCGAGGCCCGGCGCCGCAGTACGCGGGCACGATTGGCGTAAATGCGACCTTCCGCAAAATTCAGAAGTGCCAGGACTCTGTTGACCCCCAGATGCGACGCCGCGCCAGCCTCGCCGCGCCGGGTGGTCTTCAGTCTTGCGGCGATCTTCTTCCCTTCGGCAAGCATCTTTTCGGTTTCCTTCAGATACTTGCTCTGCACATCAAGCACGGCCTGCCGACCATCGATTGTCTGGCGCGGCCGTCGGCCGCCGGAATCCGCGATCTCGGTTCCGCGCTTCTTGTCCGCTTGATGGGCCTTTTGCAAGGCATTCGTCGTCGGCTTGAGTCGTTGCAGCACATCCGCAAACAGGTTCGGATTGTTGCCCTCCAAATCGGCGACCGATTCCGGGGAGACCAGCAAATCCTCGCCGGCCGCATCTCGGATATCTTTGACAGCGCTCAGGTGCCCATCGATGTGCCCCACGATTCGCTGAATCGACTCAACGTCATCCTGAATCGCGACGTCGAGCCCCTCGGAATCGGATCGCAGTTGGCCGAGATAAAACGGCGTCCCGGCAACGCCACCGATCAGGACAACCGCAACCAAAAAACCGACTACGCCGCCCACGGCGGAATTTGAACTCTTTGCCAAGACAGAAACTCCCGTTCGCTGGTATGCCGATGGATCCATCCGCGGTGAGTCCGGACATTCCGCCCGGTCGGGAATGCTTTCAACACCTTGAGAACACTATATTTAACCGGGTTTTGAAGGAAATGTCAACGTCCGAAACAGGCGGTCGTCACAAAAAACAGGCACATTTCCAGCCCAAACGACCGGTGATCATACTCAGCGTTTGGCCTTTGCCTGCTTGGATTCGATAATAGCAACCGCCTCGCGCACCGCCGCCGGTGACCAGCTGATGACCAAATATCGGTCCGTCACTTTCATCGAAGGACCGAGTATGCCCGCCTGGATGTACCAAACTCCGTCGTCGGCCCGTTTGACGTACATACGAACGAGTGTTGTGCCCTTTCGTTCGGCGCGTTGATCCAGGTAGCGCCCCCACGCGCTGAGCAATGCGTCCGTCGCAGTCTGAACCGCCTTCCGGTCATTGATTTCGATGGCGACCGTCAGGGCGATCGGCACCTTGAGGGGATGCGGCGGATAATCGAAGATCACGACGTTTTCCCCAAGGTGGTCGATCAGATTCTTCCCGATGTCGATTCCGGTCTCCTGCGCGAGACGTTCCCAGGCGCCCGTCAACCGTGCGACATGCCGCTCGGACTGGGCCTTCAGCCAGGCGGCCGGAAGATTGTCGACCAGCCAACGCGTCGGCACGTTGATGATTGCGTAGCGGCGGGCCGCGTCCGGGACGATCTCGCGCAAATGCGCGGGGTGTCGATCCGGGTCGCTGTAGGCCCGCAAGACGTCCTTTCCGTCGCGGCGGTAGCACCGATACCACGACATGGCCCTGCCCTGCATGCCGATCGTCCACAAATCGTGTGTCATTTTGTCGGCGCCGATGGCGCTCGTCGCCTGCTGATACCGAGCCCCGGCGACGTCCGCCAACGCTTTTTCCAACTGTGACAGCGAGATGAACCACTGCACCAGTGCCCGGTCGCCGTGCGCCCGAATTGTCGCGAACTTGAACCACGCGTCTTCCGCGAGACTCTGTTCGCTGCCCGAATACGCCCGCGCAATTCTTGCGAACGCGCCTTCGCCGAACGTGACGACAAAAAAGTCGCCCAATGTCCCCCATTCCCAAATCGCCCAGCCGATCAGTCGCTCGTCCACGAGGCGCTGGAACGCATACTTACCAACTCGTTCCGTGGTGAGCTTGGCAACATCCGTATTCGTGTAGCGGCCGACCACCTGATTCAGGTGACGCAGCACGTCCTCGTTTTCGCCGCCCGTCCGAAAGATCGCCGCCGATTGCAGGCTCTTCAGGCGAAGGCTGTTGCTTGTCTTTCCGGCGTCTTTGTCCTTACCACGCACCACCTTGCTCGAAACGTCGAGCAGTGCCAATGCGTGCTCATAACGTCCCAGCAGCGGGAGCCGAGCGGCGATATCCGTGAAGACCTGTCCTTCTCGAGGAATCAATCCGCTCGCGTTCAGAAGCGTCAGAATCGCCGAAAGGTGCGAGCCGCCCGCCGAAGCTTCCTCCGACGAGGCCTTGCCCTGGTTCCAGTCAGAGTAGGGCCGCGCCGTGTACACAACTATGCAATCGGCCGGCACGAGGCTGGTAATCGGGCGCTCATCGGCTTCGGCGATCCGTGCTTGGGCCGCGGTAAAAAGCACACACATCAATATGCGCCAACGAGCCGTCATAATTCGCGTTCCTCGCGGCACCCGGCACCCTCACAACTGCCGTGAGTGTTTCATGCTACACCGACGCCTGAGTGCTTGGATTCTAGAAACGACGCACTGCTCGTGCAACCGAGCCGCTGTTTGCGCGTCTTGTGTCGCGCCGTGGCGGTCGCTATACTCACGAGCAACCGCAGTTCGTCCGCGTTTTCCGGCACCCGTCGAAGGAACCCCCCAAAAGGGAAATAGCCCTACATGAAAAAAAACTCGGTTTCTTGGCGGGATAGGCTTCTCGACGCCGTCGTTG
>JAPULF010000431.1 GCA_027295245.1 Planctomycetota bacterium | reverse complement strand
GTGGCCGTACACTGGATTTCAAGTTGGGTGATGCTTGGATTGCCGGCGCGATCGACATCCACGTCCAGCGTGGTCTGGGTGGCGTTGCTCAGCGTGGGCGCTCCCGGCACGGCGGCCAGGGTTCTTGCGGCCGTGTATCCGGAAAGGGGCGATTCATTCGGGGGATCGTTGTCATCGCGGGCCTTGACGCGGTAGGCGTAACCGATGTCGGGCGACAAACCGGTATCGGTGTACGACGGGTCTTGGTCCCAGTCTCTATCATCGGCGCCCGTGCCGCCGGTCGAGTCGAAAAAGTACTCCACGGGCGGGTTTTCGATCTCCGTGGCAATGCTGGATACGAGCGTGACGGAATCCACCGTGGGAATGACGGTTATTATCTCGGGGAACGGTTGCGGCGGCAGGGTGTCACCGAAGCGCAATTTCGCGACGTGCGTTCCCCAAATGCTGTTTCCGTGGGCGTACTCCTGAACCGTCCACAATTCCTGTTCGGTCGTCGGATCGAGCGAAGTGAGGCTGTAGTCGCCCCACCGATTTCGGCCGAAGCCGTCGATGAGGTTCTGTGGACCGTCACCCTGACGCATTTGGATCGGCTCCGCCATTTGGCCGGGCGGGTCGTTGAATCGTCGTCCGGTGAAATAGGCGCCGGCATATTGGCTTGCGTTTGCGCCGGAGAATCCCATTCCGACGTCGCCGTTGGCAGTGACGGCGATCGACGCCATCCAATAGTAGAGCGTGTCGCTGCCGACGGTTCCCGATTGAACGAGATCGATCGGCGACGTGTCCACTTGATACCAACGGCAACCGGTGCGACCGTTGTGTTCGACATTGTGCGTCGTCCATATCGAGCCGTCACGATAGACGGCGTTCATGAGACGATAGTCGACGGAGTCGAGGGGCGTGGCGCTGCCCAGCGCGGGTACGTCGGGCGGAAACGAGTGGAGCGGTATGGCCACGGTCCCGAGATTGGTGAGCGTGGGAGAAGTCAGCGGCGCGTTGACGCGGTGAAGCCTGAGCGCCGTGGAGCCGTTGCGCGAGATGCAGAATTCTCCCGCGGGCGTGCCGTAGGTGTGTACCGGCTGGATCGTGCCGTTGGCGACGCCGCGAAAGGCCGTGATCGTGCCGAGGCTGGGTGACGCGTCGATCAACGGCGCCTTGTCGATCGCGAAAATGGTGAAACCGCACCCGACCATATAGCTTGCGGTATAGATTCCCTCGGCGTCGACGCCCAGGGTGGGATAGTCGGGAAAACAGCCCGAATCGCTTCCGGCGGACGCGATGAAGTTGCTTTTGAACCACGAACCGGTCGGGTTGTTCGATGTAGACACGGCAAGGTAAATGCGGTTGTTGAAGTTCGAGGCGATCACGACCCATCGATCGCTGTGCTGATCGTAAAGGACCCGCGGATCGCCGTTGGAGCCCGGCATTAAGCTGCCGAGCGAAACCTGTTGCAGTTCCGCGCCGGTCTGTTTGTCGTACACTGCGAAGACCCGGTTGACGACAACGACGATGTGATTGGGTCCGGCCGCGCCACAGGTATCGGGCGGGTAGGAATTCTGGCCGGCGTCTCCGCGTTTTGTCGAGTCCCAATGCGTAACCAGGCCCGGCCCCACCGCGCCCCCGCGCGGCGCCGGCGGGCCTTCCGGCGGGTCGGTGTCGTCGGCTTCGGCGCCATCCTCGTCGCCGGGCGGAACAGCGGGCGCGGGGACAAAGTCGGCTTGATGAAGTTCACCGGTTCCGGTCTCCCATTCGAGTCCGGCATAATTCGAATCCGCCAGCTTCTGCCGGGCGCGGCAGTCCTCGAAATCAAGTACGGTGGTTGCGGGCTCATCTGATCCGATTGCCCGGCGACGAAACGTAAGATCGTCCATGGCGTACCAGCCGGCGCCGATTTGCGCGGGCTGCGACTCGATCACGATTCGGTCGACGCCGTCGAGATTCACCTCGAACCATTCGGGCTCTTCGCCGATTTCCGTGAACCAGTCCGTTGCAGCGATTCTCCGGCCATCGAGGTACCCCGTGACTCTGATCGCCGGGGCCCAAACGGCCGGCCCCCCGCCCTGTCCGGAGAAGAAGGCGCCCCTCACGTCAACGACGGAGCGAAAGCCTATGCCCATGCTGGTATCGCCATGCTTGTTGGTGACGTATCGGCTGCCGGACGCGGGATAGTAGGTGGATCGCGGCGAAGGGATGACCCATTCGCCGTGCCTGTCTTGAGGCGTCTCAGGATCGTGCCGGGCCTTTTCCCGATCTCGGGCGAGCACGGTTTGCATGTCTTCCACGATGCCGGGTCCCAGGTCGGCGTCGCCGAGAGTCTCACCGGTCACCGTCGCGCGAGATGGGGCGGACTCCGCAATCGCCGATGACCCCGCGATGCAAGCGAGAATAACGGCGAGAAACATGAGGCGGTTTTTCGAGGTCATGGAGAGTCCATTGGATTGCGCGCGACCGGGAAGCCCGAGATTCGTATTGACCGGATTGGCGGTTCCAGGATCGACCGAGGGGCTCCCACTCCCCGGCATCACGGTTCATTATAGGAGTATGAGCACGATGACTCCAAGCCCCGCTTACGATAATCTGGAGAGCGAAAATCACATGCGGCGAGGACGCGACCAGCCTTGAAGGCGGCTGGATCGATCCCACCGGGAGCGATTATGGATCGGGTAGTTGGGATCGAGGCCGCTCCACGAGCTTGAAATCCACGATCGTATTCTGCGACGCGGGCGCAACTCGGAGCCCGGGCAGATCGAGTGGCAACACGAAGCGAACGGTTGCGGAGCGTTCCTCACCGGGCACAGCCATGTAGGCGGCCCGGATTTCGACCAGTCCGACGATGTCCTGGGGATTCAACTGGTCCAGTTGGCTCTTGGGACCGGTGATGAAAACGTCGGGCCGGAGTTCGGTTCCCTCCTTCACCTCGACGAGAAAGCGTTTTTGTACCTCGTCGGGAATCAGAAAAGACACGATCACGGGTCCCTTGGCAACGGTGCCGGTCTGGGATTCGACTTTGCCTTCGAGGGTGATTTCACGCGGCGTAATGTCGTAGAGTCCTGGGTCTAGAGGGAGAGTCAGAGGGACGTTGATACGAAAGTTGGATTCTTCGGGGTTTTCCAGCGTGTACTCGCGAATCAGGCGTTTGACGTCAGGCCGGATGACACTGTCGGCGTCGGCGAGTCCTTCAAGGGCGAAACTCGGCAGTCGGACGGAGGCCATGGCGAGCGGCTTGAGACTGACATCGAGATCCCCGATGTCAGGTTCGATCGGCATGTCCGCATTCACAAAGGTATCCACGCGAATGTCCACGTTGGGTGGATTGACACCGCGAACCCGAAGGCGCACGGAGTCGATTTTCCTGATGCTTCGGATGATGTCGCGGGAGAGCATCGTCTTGCGAGGGCTGGAGGCGCCGAATTCCGGACTCGCGTCGAACACTTGGTCGGAGCCGAGCATCTCTTCGAATTTCCGAAGGTGAACGCGCAGCCCGTGCATCTCGACGACGAAGGTCATCGGCCCGGCATGGTCGGCGAACGCCACGAATTGGTCCGGCTCGTTCGCCTTGAGGCGAATGTTGACCGTAACACTGGTCGGCTCCGACACATTTAAATCAGCCGCGAACCAGATCAGGATCGTGAAAAGCGCGACGGTGAAGAACGATTTCAGGCGGGCCCACATGATGACGTCTCAAACTCGGTTTACTACTCTTTCTTGCTCTTCGGCGGCTTGATCAGTTTCTTTCGAAGTACCTGTCGGAGTGAATCGGGCGTCAGGGACCGTTCCATGGTACCCCGATCCACGACGGTGATCCCACCGGTCTCCTCGCTGACGACCACGATGACGGCATCGGATTCCTGCGAGAGTCCGAACGCGGCGCGGTGCCTGGCGCCGAAGGACGGGTCGAGTTCGCCGGACTCCGTCAGTGGGAATTGTACGCGGGCGGCGGCGGCCCGGCCGTGAGAGATGACGACGCCCATGTCGTGCAGGGCGGAGCCGGGCCAGAATATCGTGTTGAGCAGGTGGGAGGACACGACGGCGTCCATGCGACAGCCGCTTTCGATGAGGGCTCCGAACTCGGTGGCGCGTTCGAATGCGACGAGGGCCCCGATCTTGTTCTTGGAGAGATAGGTGGCCGAGGTGACGACTTCTTCGATGACGTGCTCGATCTGATGCGACTCCTCGGCAAACCAATCGGTCGCGCCCAGTCGAATGAGGGCCCGGCGGAGTTCGGGCTGGAACGCGACCAGTGCCGCGAGAAACATCGCGCTCACGAATGGAATGTAGAGAACCTTGATACGTTCCATTTGGAGGGAGTTTGCGACGAGGTAGAGCACCACGGTACTCATCACGAGTAATACGATGAAGCCTCGGATCAGCCGGGCGCCGCGCGTGCCTCGGAGAAACCTCGCGATGGCGTAGACGGCGAGGCCGATGACCAGAAGCTCGATCGCGTCGGGCCAGCCGAAACCCTTCAGAATATCGAAATCAAACATGGGTCCGTTCGGTCTCGAATGTTTGCCGGGGCATCGCCGATCTCCTGCGAGCGAGGATCTCCGCCGGCGCGGATTCAGTCGCGATTCACAAGCATACTGTGAGGGGAAGGGACCGGCCACCGAGATGATATCGAGTCTCGGGGGAGCGGAGCGTCTCGACAACCGGGGGAAAGGGGGTTCTCCTCTGGAGCGGCCTTTTCGTGTGACGGCGTTACAATGATCGTTCGTTCGGGCCGTCGCCGGAAACGCTCGGTGGTGGCGCAGCGGTTGGACGTAATGTAGGGATTCGCGGCCGAGGACCTGACGGCCCCCGTGGCTGAAGGATTCGACGATGCGCAGTCGGGTTTCAACACTGGACGATCCGGCCGAGTCGCACATGAAGATACTGGCTACGATTCGCCGTATTCCCCGGGGACGCGTGGCAACCTACGGCATGATTGCCGATGCGGCGGGTCTTCCGGGTCGTGCCCGACTCGTGGGATTCGTGCTTCGGACCTGTCCGCTCGCCGACTGCGTTCCGTGGTTTCGCGTTGTGAACGCCTCCGGACGCATCAGCGAGCGATCGGGGTCGGGATCCGTGGTGCAGCGTCGCCGCCTGGAGGGTGAAGGCGTCGAGATTGATATGCTCGACCGGATCGACCTTGTCAGGTACTTATGGCGCTTCGGGTGATGGGCGACCTGGCCGGCCGGTGCCATGCGGCGATCGGGGCAATTGTCCAATCGAGCATTTGCGGCGACGTTTGGCGTGGCCTATGATGCGTTTTGGAACGATCTCAAGAGCCGTTTTCCACTGGTTAGAAACCAGTGCGACACTGCCCTTTAAGATAGTTTCCTGATACAAGAATGTACGGGGTGTGGGTACAGGTCGGCCATTCCCGGATCGGCGCCCTGTGAGCGCAGAGACATGCTTCGATTTCGCGTATTTTCGAACGACGCCGCCGCCCGGTCCATGAGTCTGGACGGTGCTTTTCTCATCGGAAACGACAACGTGCCGGTGCGCGGCGATTTGAGGTTCGCAGACGGTGAGATCATCTGCGAACCGCGCTCTCGCGGGCCGGTGGCGCTCTCGGTGATGTGGCCGGTGAAGGGTTTCGGCCGGATCATGCTCGAGACGACGCGTCTGATGGAGCGTCCGGAGCCGTACAACCTGCACGTCGAGTTGGCCCGAGGCCGATTGGTGCGTATCAGCCAAAAGCGCGAGGATTGGGGGTTGTTTGATTTTCCCGAGGGCGAGTCGCTGTATCGGGAGGTGGATGCGGCCCGGGACCTGCTGGTCGAGGCCATCACCGCGCCGGATGAAGTGACGGCGGCACGCTTCGGAGAGGCGGCGGTGGAGGCGAGCGTTCTGGTCGGGTCGCGGCTGGGAATCTTCCACGCCGACGTGTTTCTGCGTCGTCGTCGTTCGTCCAATCAAATGGGAAAGCGTCCGTTCGGCTGTCGGGTCTCGCTTGCCAACCTCGACGAGCCGTACATTCAGCGGGTTTCGGAGGCGTTCGATTTTTCGGTGGTTTCGTTCCGGTGGTGCGATCTCGAGCCGCGCGAGGGTGAAAACGACTGGTCCCGCGTCGAAAGCTGCCTGCGGGCGCTGCGCAATCGGAAGATGCACATACGCGGCTGCTCGCTGGTTTCATTCGAAAAGTCGAACCTGCCGCATTGGACCTACCTGTGGGAAGGGGACTACGAGCACATGCAGGACTGCCTCACCCGGCACCTGAAACGGGCGCTCACGAAGTTTGGCAGCCAGGTACACGCGTGGGAGATCATCAGCGGGATTCACGCCCACAACGACTTTCATTTCACGTTCGAACAGCTCATGGATCTGACAAGGATGTCGGCCATGATGGCGAAGCAGCTCGCTCCCCGCTCCGCGAGCATCATCGGAATCACGCTGCCCTGGGGAGAGTACTACACGCTCGACCAACGGACGATTCCGCCGATGTTGTATGCCGAGATGGTGGTGCGCAACGGGATCAATTTCGACGCATTCGGGCTGGAGTTGCGATTCGGGGCAACCGGCAAGGAGACGTTTGTTCGAGATCCCATGCAGATTTCCTCGATGCTGGACGCTTTCGGCAGCCTCGGAAAGCCGCTTCACGTCACCGTGGTCGGGAATAGCGTCGCCGGCAGCCGGGGGAACGGCGCCGAGGCATCAAGCGTTCTCGCGTCGTTCGCGCGGGACTGTTACGTGATCGCCTTGTCGAAGCCCTTCGTGGAGACGGTGACTTGGCAGCCGCCGGCGGCGGACGGGACCGAGTCACTTTCCGCTGGATCGTCCGCGGCCTATCGCGAGATTCAGTCGCTACGCGACGACATTCTCGGAAAATCCGGCCGATAACACCGCCCACCCCTCAGTCAATCCGAGTGAATCGTACAGTTGAGCATTGGGCGTGCGAGGCGTCGGGATTCCCGCGCAGGGGGGGCAATTGGTCGAAACGCTCACCAAATTCAAGATGGTCAATCCGGCCAATCTCTCCGTGCTGCTCGTGGGGATCACCCTGATGTGGCTGATCTGGCCAATTCTTTGCGGGGTCCTCGGCGCGCGACGGGGTCACGGTATGTCGGGCGTAATGCACGGGCTGATGTGGGGTCCGTTGGGACTCGTGCCGGTCTTGCTGACAAGCCGTAAGCGGTGCTGTCCCACGTGCGGCAAGATGACGCTAACCGACGCACACGGCACCGCGGACGCGTCACCCGCCATGTCTTCCGCGATCGGCCGCGCGGATTCGGAACCGATTGGACCGGTGCCGCCGGTGGCCTACAGATCCTCCGGGGCCGCCTCCGTTGCCGTGGCACATCGAACCGACAAGGGGAGGACTCGAGATGAAGGCGGGGCTCTGCTGGCGTGGGTGAACGGCGAGTTACCCAGTGTCCCCGCGGCGGCGCGTCAACGGGATGATCCGTTCGAATCAGGCGCGGAACTGCCGGCAGAGTTTCCGGTTGCCCGGGCGGCTACGAGATCGAGCATCTGACGCTCGAGGACGCGATCGTGCGGCAGATCCGTCCAGACCTGTTCTTGTTCTGCGCTGAGACCCGCGTCTCTTTCAAGCGGTGTGCGATTGGGCAGGTCGTTGAGTTGCTCGTTCTGGCGAAAGACGCGATGGTCGGCGGTATCGAGCCGCTGGACATCGATGCGGCACGAGACGACGCAACCGCCTCCGCGCGGAACGACGGTTAGCGTTCCGATCCGACGCAGGCGGTTTCGGAACCCGATGGTGTCGCGAAGGCGCTGCGTACCGCCTGCCTGGGTGTATTCGGTGGCGAGTCCCTTGACGAGCCCCTCGCCGGGTTGTGGGTCCACCCGGCGAAACCACTGCCGCATCGCATAGACGCCGGCATCGAAGGCCACTTCGGCGGAAACGTTCGGCAGCTTTCTCGAATTCATGTCGCTGCCGCGCGCGCGATTCAATTCGAACGGGTCCATATCGGAGCAGCCCACCGCGGAGCACGCAACCACGACGCCTGCGAGTATCGATCGGATCGTCTTCGTTATCGAGTGGGATCGCATGCTCGCCTGACTCCTTTTCAACCGCGTCAAACACGCGGCGCAAGCGTAGCCACCCGCGGGCCGGCAGTCAACGCGGAATCGATATGTCGGGGTGGGGCACGTCCCGCGGCCGATCGGTTAGACTCGCAACCCCATGTCGAAGGCCGGCGCGAGATTTCTGGACCTGATTTCAAAACGCCGCGGAGGGCTGCTGCTGGATATTGCGCGCGGGACGCTGATGGTCCTCTCCCTCCCGTACATGCTCGCCGTCACGATTCGCAACGCCTACTACGATCTTGTCAAACGAAGTGCCCGGCGCGTGGAGCGGCCGGTCATCGCGATCGGGAACATCACCGTCGGCGGGACGGGAAAAACACCCATGGCGGCGTACGTGACAAATCTTTTGGAGGAACGAAATCGGAATACGGCGATTCTCCTGCGAGGATACAAGGGCAAGCCCGTTCGATTCGATCATGATCGTGGGGACCGGGGGCTGACCCAATGGCGCATTGAGAGCGACGAGGCGATGGTCTTGAAACGGCTCTGCCCGCGGGCCGCGGTAATTATCGATGCGGATCGGCTTGCGGGGGCGCGACGGGCCATCGCCGGCGGGGCGGACGCGGTGGTGCTCGATGACGCCTTCCAGCATCGCCGAATCGGGCGGGACCTCGATGTGGTGTTGATCGACGCGACGCTTCCGTTCGGTCATGGGCACATGCTGCCGCGGGGGCTGCTGCGGGAGCCGGTGAGTTCGTTGCGGCGGGCGGACGTGATCGTGCTGTCACGGAGCGACGAAGTCGATGTTTCCACCCAGGGGATGCTGACGGCCGAGATTCGCCGGGCGTCCGGGGGCAAGCCGGTCGTTCTCGCGGCTCACCGCATCGACGGATTCGTGGATATCGAGGGACGGGTGGTTGAGAACGCCGACGGGAGCGCCATGCGGGCCGTGATTTTCGCCGGAATCGCCAATTTCGAGTCATTTCGGCACTCGGTCGAGGGGTTGGGCGTCCAGGTGCTCGCGGCCTATCAGTATCCCGATCACCATGACTACAGTGCCGAGGAGATCGCCGCGTTTCCGGATGTTGCGGCCAATGTCGATGCCAATGTGTTGCTGACCACCGAGAAGGACGCGGTCAAGCTCGTGGGGCGATGGCCGAGCGAGGGGTGTCGGCTGCTAGCCCTTCGGCTCGAGATCGTGTTCGATGCCGAGGGCGCCGAGGTCTTGACGCGGGCGATCGACGCTGTCCTGACCGCTCGATAACATGAACGCCCGGAGATAAGTCACATGGCCAAGCGCTATCGCCCCGCCGATCTGTCGAAGCTGAAGACCTATTCGATCGGGGACCGCGAGCACAAGTTCGCGGTCGACGCGTCGGCCGGACTTCCGGCGAAGGGGGCGGACTTTCGAACATGGTGGGACAGTCTGCCGTCTACGCTAGGGGCCGCGGCGCTTCATTCCGTGACTTCGGCGATCGTCGAGGCCCGTCGAGGTGATCGCCCGGTCGTGTTTGCGCTGGGCGCACACGTCGTCAAGGTGGGTTGCTCGCCGATCGTGTGCGACCTCATGCGACGCGGAGTCGTCACTGCGGTCTGCATGAACGGCGCGACGGCGATTCACGATGTCGAGGTCGCGATCTTCGGCCAAACGAGTGAAGAAGTTGCGGATACGATTCGCGACGGGCGATTCGGCATGGTGGAGGAGACGCCGAACTTTTTTGTGGAGGCGTTGGCGGGGGCCGAGAAGGAATCGGGACTCGGTTCGGCGTTGGGCCGTCATGTTGTCGATTCCTCGGCGCCCCATGCGGCCCAGAGTATTCTGGGCGTCGCCAGGGAAGTCGGCGTTCCGGTCACGGTCCACGTGGCGATCGGAACGGACACGATTCACATGCACGAGGCCGTGGCCGAGAGCACCCTGGCCGGCTCGAGCACCTTTGACTTTCGTTTGATTTGCAGCGTCGTGGCCGACCTGGCGCCGGCCTCGCCGGGAGGGCCGGCCGGGGTCTGGTGCAACATCGGGTCGGCGGTCTTGCTGCCGGAAGTGTTCCTGAAGGCGGTCGCGGTGGCCCGCAATCTGGGAAACAACCTCGACGAAATCACCACCGCGAATCTCGATATGATCCGACACTACCGGCCGTCGGAAAACGTAATTGGTCGGCCTGTTCGAAAGGGGCGCGGGCATCAGATCATCGGACATCATGAAATCATGCTGCCTCTTCTGCGACAGGCGATCGTCGAAACCATGTAGCGACATAGCCGCGCGGTTTCGCGAGGCGGCGGTCGGTTGGGTTTCTCCGCGGTTTCGCGTCGCGACGTATCTGGAAGGGCGATTCGATGGAGTTTGACGACAAGCCGGTGGCCGATGAGGAGGGCTCCGCTGAGCCGGTTCGCCCCATGGACCATGGCGGGAGCGTTAGGCCGGGCGGTGAAATCGAAACGCTGGAGCAAATCCTCGACGAACTGCGATCCATGCGGCGGGAGCAGCAGCATCGCGAGTTTTCGTTCTGGCAACTGGCGGGAGCGATGGCTCAAGCGGTGGCGTTGTGCGCCATTGGCTTGGGTGGCTATTCTGTATTGAATGACGATATTCACGGGGCCACTGTTTATTTGCTTGCCGGCATCGCATTTCAGCTCCTCGCCTTGACCGGATTCTCCGCGCCGCGCAAGTTCTGACGCCCGGTCGGGATGCGGCGGATTCCGGTTGTCGTGACCGTGCGGGTCGGCATACAATAAACGGGCCGGCCTCAGCCGAGCCAAGCAAGCCAGCTTGCCCCCGACTGCGTCGGCGAACGGTGGGCCTTGCCGGTGAACCCGCCAACCTCCGGGAGGATTCCGAATGACACGACTTGGGTTGCTGCTGTGCGTTGCGGCGTTTGCCCTCTCCTTGAACCCATCCAATGCCGAGGACCCGTCGCGTCCGAAGTCTCGGCGCATGCCGATTACGCTTTGGCCGCCCAGTTCGGGTCAGGATTTGGCAAACCTGACGGAGCAGTCGTTCGAGATCGATGGCTGGCATTATGACGTTCAGAAATCCGCCGATACGCGGGGCGGGGTGCCTTGGCGCATCGTCGCTACGCCCGTGGACGCGAAAGCGTGGCGGCAGGGCTCGGATCGGCGCGGCGGTCCAACGAAGACCGCCCAACGTGGCGGCGGCGGGACCGGTGGCGGATCGTTCACGGATGCTTCGTCCGTTCCCGCGGCGACCGTGCCGGATGTCTTGTGGAAGCAACGGATGTCCGCCGATCTCGTGGGTGACGACAAGTCCGACGTGGTCGGCATTCACTTCCACGATCTCGTTACCAATGATCTGTCGGGCATCCTGTATACGCTTCACAAGGTGCCACCGGACGAACCGGACGGTATGCCCGCAAAGGAAAAGCGGGGTGTTTCAGGTACGCGTATCGAAGCCACTTTGCTCAATCCGGTCATCTATCACCTGGACCAATCGATCGCCGTTCGCGAAAACCCGTTGAAAAAAGATGCGACGCCTGCTCGAATCGCACACGAGAAGGGTCACGCCGCGGTCTCGCTCGAGATTCTGCCGCCTGTGCTGGCGGGTCCGCAGGACTGGGAGCCGATGACCTGCACCGGCAGGCGATCGGAAGTCCATTATTACTGGAAGCGGGAGCAGATCGGCCGCACCTGGACTGGATACGATCGGGAACGGGGCAAGCTTGCGTCACAGCGGACCACGCTCGTATTGGTTCCTCCCACTCGGTGGTCTCTCATGCTGCCGGTCCCGCCCGAGCGGGTCACGCAAAAGCAGATTCAGGCATTCAACGACAGCATCGTGATGACCGGGGCGCGGTTCGGAAAGTTGGACCGGGTGGCACAAGCTCGGTTCCACGCCGATCACGGGGCGTTCGAGTCCTCGGC
>JAPULF010000430.1 GCA_027295245.1 Planctomycetota bacterium | reverse complement strand
CCGCCTCGTCAACCACCGCCCCGGCGCAGCCCAATCCATCCGGCAAGTCGCGGCCCGCAATATCACCACGGGCCAGAAGAATCCGTGCGACGGACCCGGCAATACGATCGGAAAGCGCATGGACCAGCCCGGCCGCGTCGTGCGAGTCGGGAATCAAGTCGGCGACAAGTCCGAATCGCGCCAACACTCGCGCAGTCCCCGGCCCCACGGCGGCGATACGACACCCCGCCAAACATCGGGCGTCCTTTCGAAGCGCTCTCAGTCGATTGAAGAATCCGCGAACGCCGTGAGCCGATGTAAAGACGATCCAGTCACGGCGATCGAGACCGTTGAGCGTCTTGTTGAGTGTCTCCGAAGGGCCGACATTCGCAATTCGGATCATGGGACAATCGACAACCGTGGCTCCCGCCTCGACCAGCAATCGAACGATGGACTTCGAAGATGACGAGGCCTGGGTGAGCACGATGCGTTTTGAGGCCAATGGCCGGCGGGCTTCGGCCGAGTCGCGCTTCGCCCGAACAAGTCCGCAGGCGGCGACATCACCGACGCGCGTAACGACCGGGGCCCGAAAACCCTCGCGGTCGACACACGCGGCAAGGGTGCCCAACGTGGCGATGAGTTGACGTTGACTGCTCGTCGTGCCGCGCTCGATGCACGCGGCGGGCGTATCCGGGCTGCGTCCGGCCGCGATCAGGCTCCGCGCCACTTGGGGTAGCGCCAAACGCCCCATCAGGATGACGATGGTGTCCATCCGGGCCAAGGCGTCGTAATCGAGATCTGCCGCTTGGTCGTCGGTGTCGGTCCGAGCGGTTACGACAGCGAACGAACGGGCCTTGTCGCGAAGCGTGACGGGAATGCCGGCGGCCGCGGGGGCCGCAATCGCACTGGTCACACCCGGCACCACGACGCAGGCAACGCCGGCCTCGCGGCATGCGGCCATTTCCTCCCAACCGCGGCCGAACACGAACGGATCGCCGCCCTTCAATCGTACGACCGATCGGCCCGCACGGGCGTGGCCCACGATGAGTTCGTTAATCTCGTGCTGGGAAAATCGGTGCGCCCCCGGAAGCTTTCCGACATCGATGATCTGCACACCGGTGCCGATGCCACGCAACAGCTCGTCCCCGATAAGGCGATCGTGAACGACGACATCCGCTCGGCGGAGCAACGCCCGACCGCGCACCGTGATCAGCTCGGGGTCACCCGGACCGGCGCCGACCAAATAGACAGTACCAGGCTTTGCGATCATACGGCTACCTCCAATTCGGCATGGACGTTGGCCAACTGCGCGATGGCCCGTTCGGCAAGCCGGGCGGGGTCGCATTCCGAAACCAGCGCATCGCGGAAGATTCGACCGTCCAGCGAGACCGCCCGGGCGTGCAGCGTCATTCGATCCGATCCTGTCGCGTAGGCCGCAACCGCGCAGTCGTCGCGACGGTCGAATGCACGCAGCACTGCGAGTTCCGCATCGGTCGCCCGACGCGCGGCCGGGTCATCCAGCCTGGCACAGGCGGCGGCGGTTCGCTCGTCATCCGAACGAACCTGCACGGCCAAGGCGCCTTGGGCGGGCGCCGGCACGAATTGCGAAATCGGGAATTGCTCCGCGATTTCATGCAACAATCCGAGGCGCTCCAGACCGGCCGTGGCAAGGACCGCGGCGTCGAACTTGCCGGCGCGTACTTGGCGGACACGATCGTCCACCGGGCCGCGAATGCACTCGGTTCGAAGATCAGGACGTATTGCACGCAACTGGGCCGCTCTTCTGGAACTGCATGTGCCCACGACCGCGCCGGGAGGAAGGTCGGCCAATCGAATAGACCCGAACGATACCAGGGACTCACTGACGGAACCGCGCGGCAGCACCGCGGCGATCTCGAGCCCGGCCTTCGATTGAACGGCCAAGTCCTTATAGCTGTGCACCGCCAAATCGATTCTGCGATCGAGCAGGAGCCGTTCGAGTTCGTCGGCGAACGGGGCCGATGTGGGCAACGCCTCGATGGGACGATCGACCACCCGATCGCCCATCGTCGAGACCTCGACGATTTCTACGTCGACACCGATTGCCAGGAAGCGGGCGGCGACATGACGGGCCTGCCAAAGCGCCAACAGGCTGCCACGCGTACCAAGCCGCAGGCGCGATGCATGACCCGATCGCGAATCTCCGGTCTTTCGTGCCGCTCCCTGGCCGCGCCCGGCGCGAGGGCGGGAGCACCCCTCACCTCGCGCCAGCGCGACTACGATTTCCGTCATCCGCGGGTCCGATCCAAGGGCCCGATCGAGAATCACCGTCCGCCCGCCCTTGATGGCGCATTCGGGCGGGGCGATTGCCCCGTCGACGAACCCCAATCGCACCGGAATGTCCCTCGAACCGTGCGATCCGCCGCCGACCAAAAAGGGTATGACGATTACGTCCGAATCGGTCGATCGGTCGAGTATCGCCTCGACCCCCGGATCCTCGTCGAGGAAGAACGCCGAACTGCTCTTGCATCGTGTTGTTTCGGCCAGCCGACCGGCCAATTCTTCGGTCGCGAGCCTGCTCCGCGGGTGTCGCGCGGTTCCGTGGCCGACGAGGGCAACATCCGTTCTCGCCGGACAGAGCCCGAACTGGCGCAACAACACATCAATTCGATCTGCCAACACCTCTGCAAGTGTCGGATGGGTGCCTATGGGGTCGGTGATCCGAAGGCGAACAACATGTGAGCGCGGACTGCGCGCCAGTTCCCTCGGCAGCACGACCTCGCTGTAGTACCCTCGGCTTGTCATGAAGGGAACGACGGTGACACGGGTCGCCTCGATTTGATCGAGCACGGCGGCGAAACTCGGCTCGCCTTGGTGATACGCAACCGCGACTTCGTCAAATCCCCCCAACGCACCGGCCTCCGCGGCACATCGACGAACGATCGCGTCGGCCGACGCATTCCGGGAGCCATGGGCGGCAAGCACCAACGCGGTCCGATTCATGCCGCCTCCTCCGTGCTACGTATTCGCTTGATCACCCGGTGCAGGGCCTTCTTGGACATTCGAGACCCGCGAATGCCTTGCTTCTCCGCCAGACGTACGGCCTCGGCGATCTTCGCCGCCGCCGCCCGACCGCGCCGCCATGCCAGAAATCGATTCAACTCCTCTGTCACGATGTCGCGGGCCGCGACCAGGACGTCGGGGGCCGGAACATCGGCCGGCACGAGGCGGTCGAGCGAACAAAGACGGACACGACCGATGCGACCCACGTCCGGGGACACGTTCCTCGGCATGCCCAGATCTACGATGGTCAGATCGGGCCCCGCGCGTTGAATCATCCCGGGAATAACGACAGGGCGATGCGATGAAGTGCAGGTGATGACGGCGTTGGCGCGGTTCAGCCAATCCGAAAGCCGATCCAGCGTCGTAGCGGTACCATTGAACCGGCCCGCCAATTCACGGGCCCGCCGCGGATATCGGCTGGCAATGACCAAGTGTTCGGGCCGACGACCCAACGCCGTGACTACACTTTGCGCCAGATTGCCGCTGCCGATGACCAGGATGGTCCCGGCGGCGTCGCCGTCAAGCGTGCGCTGCACGTGCTCGACGGCCTCGTGCGCGAATGACCGCGTCACCTGCGATATCGCGGTCTCGCGGCGAACGCGTTTGCCCGTATGAATCGCGGCCCGGAACAGGGCCGAGAGCACGGGCCCGATCGACCCGGCGGCCTGGGCATATCGAAACGCCGAACGAATCTGAGGCACGATCTGTTCGTCCCCCGTGATCTGCGAATCGAGACCGGCGGCAACCGTCAGCAGATGACGGGCAGCCCCTCGGCCGGTCTTGACGCGGGCGTAACGTCGTACAAGCGATGTCGAGGATGACGTCAACTTCGCAAAGTGTTCAATCCACCGTTCACCGTCCCGCGGCGGTGCGACAAGAATCATCTCGAGCCGGCCGCACGTATTGAGAATCGCGCACTCGCCCACCTCGGAGCGAAGCCGCTCCAAACGGGTTTCGAGACACTCCGACCCAACCCCCATGCGCTCTCGCACGGATAGCGGTGCAGTCTTGTGTGTCACGCCGACGATTGCTATTTCTGCGCTCACCGCTTGATCTCCAACTGGATGAGTTGCTGCGTGGGCTGCTCGTCGCCCGTGATAGAAACGCGCGGCGACCCGCGGCCCAGCTTTCTT
Organism: Planctomycetota bacterium; assembly: GCA_027295245.1. Lineage (GTDB taxonomy): Bacteria > Planctomycetota > Phycisphaerae > UBA1845 > UTPLA1 > JAPULF01. The sequence goes on along the minus strand of JAPULF010000430.1, from coordinate 2,575 downwards.
TGATAAAAATCCCCAAGGCCCTCGTTGGGGCGCCGTCCTTCGGCCCATTTCTGCAACAACGGCCGCAACAGTTCAACGAGTTCGTCGGTATGGGCGTCGGCGGCATATAGGTCCGCCATGCGATCGCCGGTCAGCCCGCCCCCGATATAGATGTGATACTCGTCCGGTCGCCGGCCCACGAAGGCGATGTCCGCCGTGTAGGGTCGGGCGCAACCATTCGGACAGCCGGTCATCCGCAGCGTGATGGGCTCATTGGCAAGACCGAGGGCGTCGAGTTCGCATTCGAATCGGTCGAGCACCTTCGGCATCACACGCTCGGACTCCGCCAGGGCCAGTCCGCAGGTCGGAAGCGCCGGACAGGCCATCGAATAGCGTCGCACCGCCGCAAGCTCCGAAACCGGTTGGACGCCGTGGTCGATCAAGGTGCGTTCGATTTCACTGATGGCGGCTTCCGGGAGGTCCGTCAAAAGCAGATTCTGGCCGGGTGTGAACCGAATACCGGGTCGATGTCGGCTGACGATGGTTCGAAGCGCCGTCTTCAACCGGCGGTTGCCGCGGTCGATGATTCGGCCGCTCTCGATGAACACGCCGTAAAAGTGCCGCCCATCGCCCCGCGGGCCGTGTCCGAGGTGGTCGTGGTACTCCATTTTGGGCAACGGCGCCGAAGCCGCCAATCCAAACCGAACTCGGGATAGAAACTCCCTGCGGAATCGATCAATTCCCATTTCGGCAATCAGGTACTTGAGCCGCGCATGCCGCCGATCCGCACGGTTTCCGAAATCGCGGAAGATCGCGGCCACGGTCCGAACGGTTTCCACGGCGTGCTCGACGGAGACACGCCCCAGCGGTTCGGCAAGCTTGGCAAACGTGTCCGGTCGGCCGTGCGTCATACCCATGCCGCCGCCGACGACCACGTTGAACCCGCGGGCCTGTCCATCCTCGATCAGGGCGATCAGACCGCAGTCGTAGGAGAAGATGTCCACGCAATTGTCGGTTGCCGGGGCGATTCCGGTCTTGAATTTGCGAGGCAGGTACTGGGGTCCGTAGAACGGCTCCTCGTCCTGCGTCGATACGACTCTTTCCTCGTCGAGCCATATTTCGTGGTAGGCCCGCGAAGCGGGGCGGAGCGCCACCGCGATCTCTCGCGCCAACCTGCGTAGCGTTTCATGTGTCGAATCGGCCAGGGGCGCGGGACAGCACATCACGTTTCGCCCGACGTCGCCGCATGCCGACAGCGTCGTCAAGAGCGTTTGATTGATTCGCGCAATCGCTCGCTTCAAATCGCCCTTCAATACCCCGTGCAGTTGGACGCCCTGTCGCGTGGTCACGCGCAGGGAACCGTCGGCGTATTGCCGCCCGAGCGTGTCCAGGGCAAGGTACTGCTCCGCGTTGAGGACGCCTGCGGGAATCGCCGCACGCACCATGAACTGATGGGCCTTGCCGGCGCCTTGATCCCTGAGGGACCGGCGACGGTCTCGATCGTCCTGTTGGTAGGTTCCGTGAAACTTGAGCTGGTGAACGTCCGCTGCGCCGAACGACGCGCTGTCGGAGTCCAGCGTCTCGGCGATCGTGCCGCGCAGGTACCGGCCCTCGCGTTTGGCGACCTCGACCTTGGATTCATTCGTGTCTATCTTCCGAATCATGATATTTTACCTCGGTCTATATGCCCTCGCCGTGCAGTCCGCACTCCTTCTTCCGCGTGTCGCCCCAGCGACCGTCGCGCGAGTACTCGCCGATCTGCGATCCGGGAACGGGACGCGTACAGTGTGTGCAGCCGATCGTGGGATAGCCCTGTTCGTGCAAAGGGTTGTAAGGAACGTCATTCGCCCGCACGTAGTCCCAAACCTGCCGTCGATCCCAGTGCGCCAGCGGGCATAGCTTCAGGAGCTGGTATCGCCAGTCCCACTCCAGGACGCGAGTGCCGGCCCGCGTCTCGGACTGGCTCTTGCGAACGCCGGTGATCCAGACGTCGACCTCCGACATGACCTCGTGCATCGGTTCGATCTTCCGCAGGCGGCAGCACGCGTCGGGGTCGCGCTTCCACAATTCGTCGCCGTGGATTCGTCTTTGGTCTTCGGGCGTGAGCGACGTGCCTCGATTGACGAATTCCAGATGGGGATACCGCGTTATCAGACGATCGCGCAGGGCGTAGGTTTCCGGAAAAAAGAACATCGTGTCCAGGTAAACCACCTCCAAAGGGCGGCCGTCTCTGGCGTACATGTCGATCAGGACGCACCCTTCCATACCGAACGCGGTAGAGAGGACCATTCGCCGATCGGCGAATTTCTCCAGGCTCCATGCGATCAACTCTTCCGGGGGGCTCGATTCTCCGATCGTTTCCGCCGCCCGCGACGTGGGGGCAATCTGAAGTTCCACGACATCCGCTCCTGATTCGTACGAACGCGCCGCACGGTAAAAAACAAAAAAGGCCCGCAGGAACAATCCTGCGAGCCTTGCAAATCAAAACTGGCCTATTGGCCGATTCGCTGCTGGCGTCAGGAAGTTCCCGCCGGAGCCCTCCTACAACAACAGCTACAGATGCACCCGAGTACCGTGCGCGGCCGCGCGTCGGCGT